>NZ_JBVHZJ010000039.1:0-77322 GCF_055574655.1 Streptomyces sp. NPDC029956
CCCCACCGGCAACGGACCCAACGGCCGCACCACCTCCCCCGGCACCCCCAACGGCTCCCGGCTCGTCGCAAGAATCCGCAACTCCGGGCAACGGGTGAGAAGCACGTGCACGAGCTCCGCCGCCGCGGCGACCAGGTGCTCGCAGTTGTCGAGGACGAGCAGCATCCGCCGCCCGGCGCAGTGTTCGACGAGCTCGGCGAACGGGTCCTCCGGGTCCGCCGCGGCGACGGCCCCGCGGTGCCAGACGTGTGTCTCACGGGCACCCAGCGCACTGAGGACGGCCGCGACGACCGTGGACTCCTCGCGTACGGAGGCGAGTTCGGCAAGGTGGACCGGTCCGTCCTCGTACGTCCCGGCCGCCTCCAGGGCGAGCCGCGTCTTGCCGACGCCACCCGGCCCGGTGAGGGTGACGAGCCGCAGGTCACCCCACGCGGCGGTGAGCGCGCCCAGGTCGTCGTCCCGGCCGATGAAGGAGGTCAGCCGGGCGGGAAGACCGACCGTCCGTCCCGTCCCCTGGGGAACGGACGGGGGACGCGTGGGCGCGGGTGCCGGGTCCGCCAGGAGTTCGGCGTGGAGGGCGCGCAGTTCGGGTCCGGGATCCGTGCCCAGCCGGTCCGCGAGGCTCGCGCGGACCTCCTCGTACCCGGCAAGGGCCTCGGCGGGGCGCCCGGCCGCCCGCAGGGCGCGGATCCGCAGGGCCTGGAGGGGTTCGTCGAGCGGCTCTCCGGCGGCCAGGGCGGCGAGCGGTGCGAGGACCTCCGTGGCCCGTCCCAGGGCCAGGTCGGCGGCGAGCCGGTCGCGCCGTGCCTGTGTCCGCCGCTGTTCGGCCCGTACGACGAGGGGGTCGGTGTCCCGGCCGGGCAGATCCACGAGTGCGGGCCCCCGCCAGAGCGCGAGCGCCTCGTCGAGGAGGACGGCGGCCCGGGCCGGGTCGTCGGCGCCGAGCGCGGCGGACCCTTCGGCGGCGAGCCGTTCGAAGCGGTGGACGTCGACGGCGTCCGGGTCCGCGGCCAGCCGGTAGCCGCCGCCGGGCGCGGAGACGACGGCTTCCCGGCCCACGGCCCGGCGCAGCCGCCCGACGAGTGCCTGGAGCGCCGCCGTACGGTCCTGGTCCGGGTCCTCGGCGCGGTCGGCGTCGCCCCACACCTGGTCGATCAGCGCGCGGGTGCCCACCGCCCGCCCGCCGGCCGCCGCGAGAGCGGTGAGCAGGGCGCGGAGTCTGGCACCGCTCAGGACGGCCTCCGTCCCGTCGTCGGTACGGGAGGCCTGACACGGACCGAGAACGCGGTAGGGCGGCTGCACCGGCCCATTCTGCCCCGCCCCGCGCCGGGGGTCACCGGCGATTTCGTGCGGTGCCGCGGGACCGCCGCCCGCACCCCGCGGGCGCTCCGCTCCCGCCGCCGCCCGAGCCCTTCGTCCCCGCCTCCCGACCGCCCACCCTCCCCTCCCGCCCCTCCTCCCTCTCCCGCCCCCTCGCCCCCTCCTGGTCGCTCTCCCGCCGAGGCGAACTCGCGCCACGCCGTGTCATCGCCATGGCGTCGAAGGGGTGCGGGTTCGACAATGGGGAGGATGACCGATGAAGACCGGCGTACGCGCAATGGCGAGATCGGGCCCGCCGAGTGGCTCGCCATGAACCGGACCGGCAGCTTCGACTGGGATCTCGACACGGGCACCATCGATGTCGACCCGCCCGGGCTGCTGGTCTTCGGGGTGGCCCCGGACGCCTACGACGGCCGCCCGGTGACGCTGATCGCCCGCCTCGACCCCGACGAGCGGACCAGGCTGGAGGCCGTCGTACGGGAGGCGGTCACCAGCGGCGAGGTGTCGTACACCGCGCACTTCCCCATCCCGCAGACCGACGGACCACCCCACTGGACGCACGTGCAGGCGCGGATCCTGCGGTCGCCGGACGGGCGGGCGCGGCGGATCGTCGGCATCGTGCGTGACACGACCGCCGAGGTCACCCGCTTCGCGTTCGTCCAGGAGCTGGAGAAGCGGCGCGAGGTCCAGACGAACATCGTCGAGCGGACGACGGCCGCGCTGTCGCGCGCGGTGACCGTGGACGACGTGACGGCCGCCCTGACCGGCCCCGGCGGCCTGGCCAGGCTGGGCGCGGACGGCCTGGCGCTCGGCCTCGTCGAGAACGGCTCGCTGAACATCATCGCGCTCAGCGGCGAGACCCTCGACGCGCTCAACGACCTCCGGATCCGGCGGCTCGACCGGGGCCTGCCGCTGGCCGAGGCGGTGCTCAGCGGGCGGCCCCGGTTCGTCTCCTCGTTCCCGTCGCTCGGGCGGGACTTCCCCGAACTGGCCCCGTACCTGGCGCGGCTGAACTTCCGGGCGGCCTGCTATCTGCCGCTGGTGGCGCAGGCGCGTTCGCTGGGCGGCATGGCCCTGTTCTACCGGGGGCGCACCTCGTTCAACGCCGACGAACGCAACCTGGCCCTCGGGCTCGCGGCGATCGTCGCCCAGTCCCTCCAGCGGGCGATCCTCTTCGACGAGGAGCGGGAGCTGGCGACCGGTCTCCAGGCGACGATGCTGCCGCGCCGGATACCGCGGATCAGCGGCGGCGAGATCGCCGTGCGGTACCACGCGGCCTGGAGCGGACGGCAGGTCGGCGGCGACTGGTACGACGTGATCCCGCTGCCCCGCGGACGGGTCGGGATCGTCGTGGGCGACGTCCAGGGGCACGACACCCATGCCGCCGCCATCATGGGCCAGCTGCGCATCGCCCTGCGCGCGTACGCCGGTGAGGGACACGCCCCTTCGACGGTGCTGGCCCGCGCCTCCCGGTTTCTGGCCGAGCTGGACACCAACCGCTTCGCCACCTGCACGTACGCCCAGGTGGATCTGGGCAGCGGCACTCTGCGTGCCGTACGGGCCGGGCATCTCGGGCCGCTGATCCGGCACACCGACGGCCGGGTCGGGCAGCCCAAGCTGCGGGGCGGGCTGCCGCTGGGGCTCGCGACCGTGTTCGGCGACGAGGAGTTCCCCGAGACGCGGCTCGACCTCGTGCCCGGGGAGACCCTGGTGCTGTGCACGGACGGGCTCGTCGAGCAGCCCGGATCGGACATCGAGACCGGGCTCGCCGCGCTCTCGGGGGCCATCAGCAGCGGTCCGCCCCAGGCGGAGGCCCTCGCCGACCACCTCTCCGAACGCCTGTGGGAGCGCTGGGGCTCGGGCGACGACGTGGCCCTCCTGGTGCTGCGGCGCAGCCCGGACCCGGGCACGCCCCGCGCGCCGCGCATCCACCAGTACATCCACCAGGCCGATCCCCAGGGCCTGTCGGACGCGCGCGCGGCCGTGGGGCAGGCGCTGCGCGACTGGGGCATGTCGGAACTGGCCGACGACGCCGAGCTGTTGACGGGCGAGCTGCTCGTCAACGTCCTGCTGCACACCGAGGGCGGCGCGGTCCTGACCCTGGAGGTGCTGCCCGAACCGGTGCGGCGGGTACGGCTGTCGGTGCAGGACAGGTCGAGCGCCTGGCCCCGGCGGCGTACCCCCGGCGAGGCTGCCACCTCCGGGCGCGGACTGCTGCTGCTCGACGCGCTGGCGCTGCGCTGGGGCGTCGAGCCGCGTGGCGAGGGCAAGGCCGTGTGGTGCGAGATCGGACCGGCGGAGGTGCCGGCCGACGCCGTGAAGGGTGCCTGAGGAAGACCTGGGGAAGGCCCGGGGAAGCACTGCGGAAGACCTGGGAAGGACCTGGGGAAACACCCCTGAGGAGGGGCCCGAGGAGAAGCCAGGGGACGGGCCCCGAGGAAGCGAGGAGCGACGTCATGGATCCTGTGGCCGCCCTGAACCGGATCGCGTTCCTCCTTGAGCGCGCCCAGGCTCCCGGGTATCGGGCGCGGGCCTTCCGAACGGCCGCCGCCGCGGTCTCCGCCCTGCCGGAGGGGGAGGCCGCCACGCGTGCGGCGGCGGGCACCCTGGAGTCCGTGAAGGGCCTCGGGCCCAAGACGGCGGCGGTGGTGCGCGAGGCCCTGGACGGGCGGGTCCCGGAATATCTGGCGGGGCTCGAGGCGGAGCTCGAGGAGTCGCTGCGGACGGCCGAACCGACGAGCGGGGGCGAGGCGTTGCGGGCGGCCCTGCGCGGCGACTGCCACCTTCACTCGGACTGGTCCGACGGCGGCGCCACGATCGAGGACATGGGCCGCGCGGCGGCGGAGCTCGGTCACGAGTGGGCCGTGCTCACCGACCATTCGCCCCGGCTCACGGTGGCGCGGGGCCTGTCGGCCGAGCGCCTCCTGGAACAACTGGACGTGGTGGCGCGACTGAACGAGGAGTGGGCGCCGTTCCGTCTGCTCACCGGGATCGAGTGCGACATCCTGGAGGACGGTTCGCTCGACCAGGAGCCCGAGCTCCTGGACCGCCTCGACCTCGTGGTCGGTTCGGTCCACTCGAAGCTCCGCATGGACGGGAAGGCGATGACCCGCCGGCTCGAACGGGCCGTGCGCAACCCGCTGATGGACGTGCTCGGGCACTGCACGGGTCGCCTGGTGGCGGGCGGACGGCTGCGACCGGAGTCGGAGTTCGACGCCGAGCGGGTGTTCGCCGCCTGCGCCGAGTCCGGGACGGCGGTCGAGATCAACAGCCGCCCCGAACGACTCGACCCGCCGCGACGGCTGCTGCGGCTCGCGGTGGCGGCGGGCACCTACTTCGCGGTGGACACGGACGCGCACGCGCCGGGCCAGCTGGGGTGGCAGATCCTCGGCTGCGCGCGGGCCGAGGAGTGCGGAGTGCCGGAGGACCGGGTGATCAACACGTGGTCGGCGGAACGGTTGTCGGAGTGGACTCGGAGCTGAGGGGGGACTCGGAGTCGAGGGGGGGGTGACCCGGGCCTGCGGGGGTGACCCGCGTGAGGGCCCGCGACCGGAAGCCGGCGGACCTCGGCCTCGACCCGCGCGAACCGCCCGTCCGGTGCTCAGGCCCGCTGCCAGACCGTCGTCGCGTTGCAGAACTCGCGGATGCCGTGCCCGGAGAGCTCACGGCCGTACCCGGAGCGCTTGATCCCGCCGAAGGGGAGGGCGGGGTGCGAGGCCGTCATGCCGTTGACGAACACGCCCCCGGCCTCCAGGTCGCGCACGAAGAAGGCGACGTCCTCCGAGGAGCGGGTCCAGACGTTGGAGCTGAGGCCGAACGGAGAGTCGTTGGCGACGGTCACGGCCTCCTCGACGTCACGGACCGGGTACACCGTGGCGACCGGCCCGAAGGTCTCCTCCTGGTGGATCCGCATCTCCGGGGTGATGCCGGCGAGGACGGTGGGCCGGTAGTACCAGCCGTTCGCGAGCCCCGGCTCCTCCGGCCGGTGGCCGCCGCACAGGGCGGTGGCGCCCCGCCGTACGGCGTCGTCGACGAGCGCCTCCAGGTCGGTGCGGCCCTGCTCGGTGGCGAGGGGGCCGACGTCGGTGGACTCGTCGAGGGGGTCGCCGACGGTCAGGGCGTTCATGGCGGCGGTGAAGCGCTCGGAGAAGTCGTCGTACACGTCCTGGTGGACGATGAACCGCTTGGCGGCGATGCAGGACTGTCCGTTGTTCTGCACGCGCGCGGTGACGGCCGTCTTCACGGCCCCGACGATGTCGGCCGAGGGCATGACGATGAACGGGTCGCTGCCTCCGAGTTCCAGGACGGTCTTCTTGACCTCGTCGCCCGCGACGGAGGCGACGGCCCTGCCCGCGGGTTCGCTGCCGGTGAGGGTGGCGGCGACGACCCTGGGGTCCCGAAGGACGCGCTCGACGTCGCCGGAGCCGATGAGCAGGGCCTGGAAACAGCCCTCGGGGAATCCGGCGCGGCGGAAGAGGTCACCGAGGTAGAGCGCGGTCCTCGGCACGTTGGAGGCGTGCTTGAGGAGACCGGTGTTGCCCGCCATGAGCGCCGGCGCGGCGAAGCGGATCACCTGCCAGAGCGGGAAGTTCCACGGCATGACGGCGAGGATCGGGCCGAGGGGCCGGTAGTGGACGCGCGCCACGTCGGCGCCGGAGTCCTGGACGTCGCTCTCCGCGGGATGCTCGTCGGCGAGCAGTTCCTCGGCGTTGCGGGCGTACCAGCGCATCGCCTTGGCGCACTTGGCGGCCTCCGCGCGGGAGGCGGCGATCGGCTTGCCCATCTCGACGGTCATGGTGTGCGCGATGTCCTCGGTGTCCTCGTCGAGGAGACCGGCGGCGGCGCGCAGCAGGCGGGCGCGTTCGGCGAAGGAGGTGGTGCGGTACTGGCGGTACGCCTCGTGAGCGGCGGCGATCCGCCGCTCGACCTCCTCGGGCCCGTGGGCCTCGTAGACGCGCAGCGTCTCGCCGGTCGCGGGGTTCACCGTGGCGATGCCCATGACGGGTCTCCTCCTGACATCGGCCCCCGTCTGCACGCTTCCGCTAAGCGGGGCTCGGCGCAACAGGGGCGGTGCGGTGGGGTGACCCGAAAACGGCGGCGACCTCGGGAAACGTGGCCGCCGGGCGGTTTCCGGGTCCTGTCGTCACACTCCCGTCGTCGCCCGAAGGGCGGCGAGAGCGTGCGCATGACATCGCGGGGCGGGCGGGAGGCCGCGGGGCAGGCGGGAGTGGGGACGACGGCACATCCCGTAGCTACGCGGTGAGCCAGGTCAGGGCGCCGGAGAGGTGGGCGCGGAACACGGGGTCACGGTACGTCTCCGAGGCGTGGCCGAGCGCGGTGAAGAACACCCGCCCGCCGTCGGTCTCCCGGCACCAGACCAGCGGGTGGTCGTCACCGTGGGTGCCGCCCCGGTACGAGGTCTCGTCGGCCCGGGCCAGGATCCGCACCCCGGACCCCGCGCCTCCCGCGGCCTCCGGGCTGTCTCCGGGCCCTGCGGCGCCCCGCGGGTCGGACGTGAAGTTGTACCACTCGTCGGTCCAGGCCCAGCGGGCCGGCAGCGGGGCCGTCGCGGGGTGGTCGTGGTCGTCGACGAGGACGATGCCGGGCTGTATCTCGGGGTGCCCGTCGAAGCGGGTGCCGAGCAGCTCGCCGTAGAATGGCCAGTCGGGCTCGGCGTTGGCCGCCGCGTGGACGGCGAGGAGGGCGCCGCCGCCCCTGAGGTACGTCTCGAAGGCGGCGCGCCCCTCCGGCGTCAGGACGTTCCCGGTCGTGGACAGCAGGACGACGACGGCGCACTCGGCCAGGCGCGCGGGCGTGAAGGCGTCCGGGTCCTCGGTCACCTCGGCCTTCAGTCCGAGGTCGTGTGCGAGCTCCGTGAGCGCGGCGGCCCCGTCGGGGATCGAGTCGTGTCGGTAGCCCGCGGTGCGGGTGTAGATCAGGACGTCCGGGGTGGGCACGCGGGGACTCCAGGGGTCAGGGTGGCGGACGAGGGGCGAGGAAGCGAGTAAGCGCTTTCTGGACGGGATCGACCGTAGTCAGCGAAAACCCCGGGCCGCAACCCTCACCCCTCCGTCACACTGCCCCGATGACACGCATCAACGCCGCGGCACACCCCCACACGCATCCTTGCGCACGGCGCGCCCTCGCCCATGTGGCGGCCCGATCCACCGGCGAGGCGATCGACCCCGCCCTGCGTGTCACCCTCAACTTCCACCCGCACTTCCTCGACCGGCTGGCCGACGAGGGGGTCTACCGCTCCCAGTTCGTCACCGGAACCAGCAACGGCGGCCTCACCGCCCACCCCGGCGGCGACCGGCATCGCTGGGAGAGCCGCATCTTCGGCGGAACGTACGACGAGGCACCGGCGGACGCGCGCCCCGTCTACGGCGCCCTCGACTTCCGCCGCCGCCCGTTCGGCGCCGCGCCCCGCTTCGGCTCCGCCCATCTGCGGCTGACCGCGGCCGCCGTGGACCGGGCGACCTTCTGCTATCCGGACAGCTTCCTGGAGCCCGCCGACTTCGGCGTCGCGGCCCGGATGGGCCTGATCGCGCTCGCCGAGAAGGACGACAAGGACCCGCTCGACGACTACATCGAGGCGCAGATCCACGGTCCGGTCCACATCGGACGCGATGCGGAGGCGCTGGTCCTGGACCCGAGCCACCGGGGCACGGAGGTGGAGGCCGCGGCCCGGCGCCTGCCGTGCCCGGTGGAGTGGCACGGCGGATTCGGCCTGTCCGTCGACGAACTGAGGCGGCATCCCGGGTTCCGGGGGCAGGAGTACGTGGAGCTCGGCGCCCGGATCGCGGTCGGCGGACGGCTCGATGCCCGGATCGTGCAGGAGGCGGCGGGCTCGGGGCGGTACGACCCGCAGGAGGTGAAGAAGGTCTGGCACTACCTGGCCCGCTTCGGCGCGCCGGCCGCGTGACCGCTCGATCGAGTGACCGCCCGATCGCCAGACCGCCACCGCCTGACCACGTGACCGCGTGACCGCGTGACCGCGTGACCGGCGTACTCCGTGACGCGTTTCTCGATGCGCGCTCAGATCCGTTGTCGTATCGGATACACCTCTGTATCTTTTGGACCGCCGGCCTCCGGCCCGCCGTGCCCCGCCCGTGCCCGCCCGTGCGTCCGCCCGTGCGTGGCCCGCGCCGACCCGTGCCCCACCCGCTCACCGAGGAGCCGTCATGAGCACCGTGCCGCCCGCGCTCGCCGCCGCCGTCGGGCCGTTGCCCGAAGGGGTCGTCCTTCCGCTGCCGCCCGCCTTCGATTCCGTCGAGGAGGAGCGCCGGTACCGCAAGGAGCAACTCGCAGCCGGTTTCCGCATCTTCGGGAGGTTCGGCTTCTCCGAGGGGGTCGCCGGACACATCACCGTCCGCGACCCCGGCGACCCGAACGCCTTCTGGGTCAACCCCTTCGGCATGAGCTTCGGCCAGATCAAGGCCTCCGACCTGATCCTGGTGGACCACGAGGGGACCGTACTGGAGGGGCGCAGGCCCGTGAACCGGGCCGCGTTCGTCATCCACTCGCGGGTCCACGCCGCCCGGCCCGACGCGATCGCCGCCGCACACTCGCACTCCCTGTACGGCAAGGCCTTCTCCAGCCTCGGCATCCCGCTCGACCCGATCACCCAGGACGCCTGCGCCTTCTTCGAGGACCACGGGATCTACGACGACTACCGGGGCGTCGTCAACGAGACCGAGGAGGGCGAGCGGGTCGCGAAGGCGCTGGGCGACCACAAGGCGGTCATCCTCAAGAACCACGGACTGTTGACCGTCGGTCAGTCCGTCGCCGAGGCCGTGTGGTGGTTCGTCACCATGGAGCGGTCCTGCCAGGCGCAGCTCCTCGCGATGGCGGCGGGCACGCCGCAGCACATCGACCGGGAGACGGCCCTGCTCACGCGTGGGCAGATCGGCGGGCATCTGGCCGGCTGGTTCCAGGCGCGCCCGCTGTGGGATCAGATCACGGCGTCGGACCCGGACCTCTTCGACTGACTCCCGGCCCCGGTCGACCGTCGTCCTCGACGCCGGTGCCGGTGCCGGTGCCGGTCCTGGTGCCGGGGATCTCCCGCGTCGTCACCTCCAGGAGCGGGGCGAGGAACTGTCGCTCCAGGCTGCCCGGCGGCAGCTCCGCCGGCTCCACGTAGCTCTGCGCGAGTCCGCCCTCGCGCAGGGCGATGAGGAGGCGCGCGAACCGGTCGGCGTCCACGGTCAGTTCACGCCCCGCCCGGCGCAGGACGAGGGTGAGCCCGCGGGCGATCTCGGCCCGCAGTCGCGCGTCGTGGCGTGCGAGCACCCAGGCGGCCTGCGGGTCGCGGATGGCATGCAGGGTGAACTCGGTGGTGACGAGATACCAGTCCCGCTCGTCCGGTTCGACCCGGGCGGCGAGTTCCGCGAGCCGGGTCAGGGTGTACTCCTCGGCGGTCAGCGCGTCGATCGACTCGCCGAGCCGTCGTACGGTCCGGTCGCTGTGCTCGTCGAAGAGGGCGAGGAAGAGCTCTTCCTTGCTGGCGAAGTTCGAGTAGTACGCGCCCCGCGTGTATCCGGCACGCTCACAGATCTGCTCGATCGTCGTCGCGTGGAAGCCGTGCTCGGCGAAGGTCTCCAGGGCGGCCTTCAGCAGCGCCGCGCGGGTACGGGGCCGCCGCCTGGTGACACCTTTCGGCACGGGTGCTTCCTCCTTCGTCCGGGCCGCGTCCTGCGGCGGACGCCACCCTACCGGCGGCCCCATCCCGGGCACGGATGACCACCGGCGGATAATATTCACGCATGGGAGAGCGACCCGTCGCGCCCGCGGCGCCCCATCTGGTCCTCGAGATCGACGGGGACGCGACCCGGATCAGTCCGAGCCGTGTCTATCGCATCGGGCGCGACCCCACCAGCGACATCGTGCTCGCGGACGCGCGCGCGTCCTGGCATCACGCGGTGCTCAGCGCCGCCGCCGGCCATTGGACCCTCGCGGACGAGAACAGCACGAACGGCACCTTCACGGACGGCCTGCGGGTCGACGGACCACGGGAGGTGGGCCCCGGAACGGTCGTACGGTTCGGTCATCCGGAGGACGGACCGCGCGCGGTGCTGTCGTCGGGAACGGCCCCGGCCGGCCCGGAGGCATCACCCCACCCCGAACCGACGGCGCAGCCGGACGCACCACCGGAGGCACCGCCGCACCCCGAACCGGCGCCTGCACCCGAACCCGCAGCGGCCGCCCAGCCGGAGCCCCCGCCCGCTCCGGCGACACCGGCACCTGCTCCGCCGCCGGTACCCACGCCCGAGCAGGCCCCTGCCCACGCCCAGCCGCCTACCCCGGCCCCTGATCCGGCCCCCGCGGCCTCCCTCGTGGAGCCCGCCCCCGCACCGTCCTCCCCCTCCCCCGTGCCCTCCGACCCCGTCACCCCGCAGAACGCACCTCCCCGGCTCTCCTCGGTCTCGCATCCCGCCGCCACCGGTACCTTCCGGCAGCCGACGTCCGTGCGGCCGTTGCCCGCCCACAGCATCCGGATCGGCCGTGCCCCCGACAACGACGTCGTCGTCCCCGATCTCGTCGTCTCCCGGCGCCACGCCGAACTGCGCGCCCATCCCGACGGCACGTACTGGATCCATGACCTGGGAAGTCACAACGGCACCTATCTCAACGGCGCCCCCGTCGTCGACGCCCGTGTGACGCCGGACGACATCGTCGGTGTCGGCCACTGCGCGTTCTGCCTCATCGGCGGACAGCTCGTCGAGTTCACCGACACCGGCGAGGTCTCCCTCGACGTCCAGTCGCTCGCCGTCACCGTCGACCACGGACGGAAGACCCTCCTCGACGAGGTGTCGTTCCCCGTGGGCGAGAAGTGCCTGCTCGGGGTCGTCGGACCGTCCGGCGCCGGGAAGTCGACGCTCCTGGGCGCGCTCACCGGGCAGCGCCCCGCCGACCGGGGCACGGTGCTCTACGACGGCCGTGACCTGTACCGGGACTACGCCGAGCTCCGGCAGCGCATCGGGCTCGTCCCTCAGGACGACATCCTGCACCTCCAGCTGACCGTGCGCCGGGCCCTCGGGTACGCCGCCGAGCTGCGCTTCCCCGAGGACACCGAGCCGGACGAGCGGCGGGCCCGGGTGGACGAGGTGATGCAGGAGCTGGGGCTCGTGGAGCGCGCGCAACAGCCGATCCACAGCCTCTCCGGCGGCCAGCGCAAGCGGGTGAGCGTCGCGCTCGAACTGCTCACCAAGCCCTCGCTGCTCTTCCTCGACGAGCCGACGTCCGGCCTCGACCCGGGCATGGACCGGTCCGTGATGCACATGCTGCGCGGGCTCGCGGACGACGGCCGGACGGTCGTCGTCGTCACGCACAGCGTGCTCAGTCTGGACGTGTGCGACCGGCTGCTCGTCCTCGCGCCGGGCGGCCGGGTCGCCTACTACGGGCCACCGGCGGACTCCCTCGGCTTCTTCGGTTTCGACCAGTGGCCGGAGGCCTTCGAGGCCTTCGAGAACGACCGGGAGCGCGACTGGGCCGGCCTGTACCGGTCCTCCCGCTTCCACCGCCGTTACGTCGCCGACGCGACGGCCCGCCCGAACGTCCCCGTTCCGGGAGGCTCCCCGGTGGAGCGGGAACCGGCCCCGCCGCCGAAGGCGCAGAGCTGGGGCTCCCAGCTGCGGACGCTCGTGCGCCGGTACACCGCGGCGCTCTCCGCCGACCGCACGTTCCTGGCCATCATGATCGCTCTGCCGTTCGTGATGGGTGCGATGGCGCGGGCTCTGTCCGAGGGCGCCTTCAACCAGGAGTCGACGCTGAACGTCCTGCTCATCCTCTGCGTGGGCGGCGTGCTCACGGGCGCGGCGAACGCCGTCCGTGAGCTGGTCAAGGAACGCACGATCTACCGGCGCGAGAGAGCCGTCGGCCTGTCCCGCTCGGCGTATCTCGCATCCAAGATCGTCGTCCTGGGTTCGATCACGGTCGTCCAGGCCGTCGTCCTGACCCTGGTGGCCCTGATCGGCGTCCCGCTGAACGTGCCCGGCGGCAAGGGTGTCCTGATGCCGCCGCTCGTGGAGATCACCCTCGCCGTCGCGCTGCTGTCGTTCACGGCGATGATGCTCGGTCTGCTCGTCTCCGCCCTGGTCCGCAAGGAGGAGGTGACCATGCCGCTGCTCGTCCTCCTCGCGATCGTGCAGGTGGTGTTCTGCGGTGCACTCCTGACCGTGCGGGGGACGCCCGTCCTGGAGCAGCTGGCGTGGCTGGTGCCGTCGCGGTGGGCGTTCGCGGCGATGGGCGCCACCGTGGACATCGGGACGGTGGCGCCGAGCGACAAGACCACGGATCCGCTGATGGACCACACGGCGGCGGCCTGGCTGTTCGACATGGGCATGATGGTCGTGCTCTGTCTCGTCATCGGTCTGCTCGTGGCGCGGCTGCTGCGCCGCCACGAGCCGGTCGTCATGCGGAGGTAGCCCGTGAGCGTCCCCGTACCCGAGTACGTACCGGACTTCCGGCCCACCCATGTCGTACCCCGTGACGGTCTCGACACCTGGGAGGGGCCGGATCCGGAACTGCCCACGACGCCGCTCGACGCGTTCCTGCCGGTGCGTCTGGAGGAGCGGGCCGGCGACTGGGGGCGGATCCTGTGCTCCAACGGCTGGACGGCCTGGGTCGACGCGCGGCGCCTGGTCACCGTCCCGGACGACCCTCCGGCGGCGGGGCAGCCACTCGCCAGGACCGCCGACCCGCGCCCGCTGATCGCCCGCGCCGAGGACGCGCTCGGCCGCTACCGGCGGGCGGCGGAGGCACTGGGGGCGGGTCGCCTCGACGGTGAGAACTTCCGGCTCCGGACGCGCGGCCTACGGGTGGGCATGGTGGTGGACGGCGAGTCGGTGTGGCTGTACGACGCGGAGCACGAGCGGTGGGTGTACTGCGACGGGGTGGGGCTGAGTACGTACGCGGCGGCGTCGGCGCCCTCGGCCGCCTCCCCGGTGTCCCCCGCCGCCGACGCGGCGCACCCCGACGAGACCGCGGGAGCCGGTGAGGGCGACGGTCACGACCGGTCCGCCGCCGCGCCCCCCGACCACGAGCCGACCCAGGTGGTGCTGCGGGGCGACGCTCCGCCGGCCGCCGGACCGCCGCCGACCCAGGTCGTGCCACGGCCGCAGGCGGACCCCGCCGCGGCCCCGGCGCCGCCGCCCACGCAGATCGTGGAACGGCCGCCGCCCCGAACGGCCGGTGAGGAGTGATGGCCGGCGGACCGGGCGACGAACCGGAGCTGCCGGCGGGCCGTCCCTCCGGACTCCTGGGCAAGGAGATCGCGGGCTACCGGGTGGAGAGCGAGATCGGCCGCGGCGGGATGGCGGTCGTGTACCGGGCGCGGGACCTGCGGCTCGACCGGACCGTGGCGCTGAAGCTGCTCGCCCCCGAGCTGGCCCGTAACGACACCTTCCGCAGGCGCTTCGCGCACGAGTCGCGGGTCGCCGCCTCGATCGACCACCCCCACATCGTGCCGGTCTTCGACGCGGGCGAGACGGAGGGCGTGCTGTACATCGCGATGCGGTACGTGGCGGGGCAGGACCTGGTGGCCCTGCTGGACCGCGAGGGGCCGCTGCCGCCCGGGAAGGCGGGGCGGATCGCCGTACAGGTGGCCTCGGCCCTGGACGCGGCGCACGCCCACGACCTGGTGCACCGGGACGTGAAGCCCGGCAACATCCTGGTCGCGGAGGGTACGGACCGGGACCATCCGGAGCACGTGTACCTCACGGACTTCGGCCTGACGAAGAAGTCGCTGTCGCTGACGGGGTTCACCACGGTGGGCGAGTTCGTCGGCACGCTGGACTACGTGGCGCCCGAGCAGATCTCGGGGAAGCCGGTGGACGGCCGGTGCGATGTGTACAGCCTGGCGTGTGTGGTGTTCGAGACGCTGGTGGGAGCGCCTCCGTTCCGCCGTGACACCGACTGGGCGGTGCTGTGGGCGCAGCAGTACGACCCGCCGCCGCCGCTCTCCGAAGTGCGGCCGGGGCTGCCGGAGTCGGCGGACGCGGTGTTCGCGAAGGCGCTGGCGAAGACACCCGAGGAGCGGTACGGGACATGCCTGGAGTTCGTGGCCGAGCTGCGGGCGGCGCTGACGACGGGCGGTGCCGGGCCGGTGGTGACGAAGGGCCGGGATCCGCTGACTCCGCCGCGGGACCCGCCCGCGTGGGCGAGGCCGGTGTTCCGGAACCGTTAGGGCGTGTCCTGTCGATCAGGCCGGATCTTGGAGCGGTGTCCTGCGTCGACAGGAGTGTGACGACGGCATCTGGGCCGTTCCTCCGCCTCACCACCCCAGTACCCGAACTGCGTTGTGTAGAGAGGCCCGAGTACACGCCTGAGTACGCGACCCCTTCGGCTCCGGAACCCGGGCGTGCGAACGTGCGTCCATACGGGCCGGGGGCCGGGGTGGCCCGGGCGGGAAGAGGGGGCGGACGTGGACCTGTTCGACGGTGAGCTGGGCGGTCGGGACGAGCACCAGGTGGAAGCGGGGGGCGGCTGTTCCTGGTTCTCCGTGGTCCTGATCGGGCTCGTGATCCTCGTGATCGTCGGCATGAACTGGTTCTTCGACTTCGTCAGAGGTCTGCTCTGACGGTGCCCGCCGGAGCAGCGGCGCTCGCACACCCGAGGGCTTCCTCGACCAGTCCGCGCAGTTCCTCGTCCTCGAGGATCCTGAGGTATCCCCATTCCACGCACAGGCGACGCTCCGACTGCCGCACCGTCAGCAGCGCCGTACGGACCGCCGGGCTGATCTCGCCCATGCGGATCAGTGCCCTGAGAGCCTCTCGGAAGAGCCCGCAGCCGTCTCCGCCGTCGGCGACCGGCGGGATGAACTCCTCCAGGACCCTCAGGGTCGGTTCGGCCCTGCCGGTGATCTCCCAGAGCGGCCGCCGCGCCGATCCGGGACCAGTGCGTGGTGTTCTCCATCGCGGCGCGCACTCCGTCGGCATAGGGCGCCGCGTCGCGACCGAACTCGGCCAGGGCCATGACGGGTGCGCGCCAGGGATCTTCCGCCGTCATGACCGCCTCACCCAGGGTCCTCAGCACCTCCTGTCGGTCTCCGCCGATCCGCAGGACCGTCCGTGCCAGCAGGTCGTGGTTGCCCGGATGGTCCAGCACCTGGCAGGTGCGCAGGGCGGGTCCGGCCGAGGCGGCGGCCGGTCCCATCGCCGACAGCAACCTGAGCACCGTGACCGAGGTACGGGTGTCGGTGAGCAGCGGGAGGAGGTCGGGCAGCGCGGCCGTCAGTGCGTCCCCGCCCCAGGCCGCCAGCACGTCGAGGAACGCGCGGGTGGCACCGGCTCCGGGCCCGCTCTCCCGGATCGTCTGCAGCATGGCGGGCAGCAGGACGTCCGCGTGCGCGCGCAGGGGTGTCAGTACCTCCGTGATCTCCGGACGTCTCGGCTCGCTGACGACGTAGGCGCGACACTGCTCCTCCTCCTGTGCGCGGAGCTGCTCGATCAGCCCCGGCAGGGCGCGCGGGTCACCGATCCGGGTCAGTGCCCACCGGGCGAACTCCCGGACCGTTCCGTCGAGAAGGTCGTCGGACGCGTGGTCGTCGAGCAGTCCTGCGAGCCGGTCCGCGTAGGGTGCCGCCGCCGGGCCGAGCACCGCGAGGATGTTCGCCGCCCTCAGCCGTACGGCGCCGTCCGCGTCGGTCAGCAGTTCGCCGGCGAACGGCAGCGGGACGGCCTCCACGGAACGCCTGTCGGAGAGCAGGAGCCACGCCGCGTCGAGTGCCTCCCGGCACAGCGCGGCGTCCGCCGAGCGTCGGGACCTCTCGATCAGCGCGACGACGAAGGAGAGTCGGGCCTCGACGTCGTGCGCGAGCAGCTCGACCGTCCGCCGCAGCACGTCCTCGCGCGTCCAGGGGTCGTCGACGTTCGGGCTGTACCAGACCTCTTCGAACCGCGGTCTCAGGTCGAGGTCGCGGATCACCTCGATCGGCACCTCCATGTGCCGGAGCGGCAGGTCGCGGTCGAGTCCCGCCGGGGCGTGCACGGCCGCGACCCACAGGACCGGGTCGGCGGTGTCCTGCATGCCGGTCAGCACCGCCCGTACCTCGTCGGCCCGCTCCCCGGCCCGTCCGGCGGCGGTCTCCTCGCCGAGGGCGAGCAGGAGCGGCAGCCGTACCGCAGGGTCCGTCTCCACTCGCCGGCGTTCCAGGAGCCTTTCGGTGCCGACGGACAGCGCCGTCCCCGCCCGCCGCATCGCCGGCTCCGGATCCGAGAGCAGTGCCCACGCCCCGGACCAGTCCTCGCCGTTCAGAGCGGGTGCCTGCATCACCGCCGGCACGTCGACGAGTTCGCAGAGCACCTTCACCGGCACGACGGGGTCGGCGGCGCGGGCGATGATGAACGGCAGGGCCACCGCCGCCGCGGACGGCGGCTCGCCGCCGTCCCTCGCGGTGAGTACAGCGGGTGGGTGTCCTCCGCCTTCGCCGCCGCACCTGCCGTGAGGAGACGACGAAGTGCCCGCCGGACGTCCTTGACGGGCTCCGACGGGCTTCCCGTCTCCAGGCAGTCCCACACCACCGCGTCGAACGCTCTCAGCGACATCCCCGTCCCCACTGCCTCGTTCACCCCACACCCTCAGGCCGGTCCACCGACGCGCGCGTCTCACCTTCGACACTCCGCACCGCAGGCCCACTTCCCACGCGTTGCGGACGCCGCAGGCTCAGGACCCCGTCCGGATCACAGCCATCCCGCCCAGCCGAAGGTCAGGAGATAGGCGCGCGTGGCGGCGGCCCGCCCGCGGCGGCCGCCGCGGACGGCCGCGAGGAGCGCGACGACGAACAGGAACACGACCGCTCCACCGACGATCGCGGCCCACGACACACCGCCGAGGGCAGCGACCAGGCCCACGGCGCAGACCGTCACGGCGAGCCCGGCGTGGGCCCCACGCATGCTCACACGGAACAGCTCGCGCACGACTCGACGGTCCTCCGCGAGGACCTTCTCGTAGGCGTTCACCTCTCGCCCCGCGCCTTCCCCGGTCTCCCTGCCTCGCTCCACATGCCCTCCCCATAGCGCCGCGGCCCGGACTGAGCCCCCGTGTTCAGACGCCTGAGCCCGCCGGAACGTTGCCCTCGGGCGACCTCTCGAACAACGACCGGACCTTGCGCCCCAGAGCGCAGACGTCACGGCTCAGTCGTCAGGTCTCAGGCGTCAGGTCTCATGCAGGGCTCAGGCGTCAAGGCTCACGCCTGGGGCCTCGGCCGAGGCTTCGTAGCGGTGGGCCAGTGCGCCGGCGCGGCGGTGCAGGGCGGAGCGCAAGGACTCGGGGGCCAGGGCCTCCGCGTCCATACCGAGCTGCCACAAAGCCCATTCGGCGTGTCGTGCGTCCTGGTAGGTCAGCTCCAGCCGCAGCCGGCCGTCCGCGTCCGGTTCCTCGGCGCGGACGGCCACCGCGGTGTCCAGCAGGTCCTCCCGGCGCGCCGGGTTCACCCGTACCAGCACGGTGAGGTGGTCGTCGCTGAGGAACCGCGCCGAGCGTTCGCGCCAGATCCGGTCCAGGTCGACCCGGTCGGGCCGCTCGGCCGTCTCGGCCAGTTCCTCCGCGGCCAGCACCCGCGACAGCCGGTACGTGCGGTCCGCGCCCGCTCGGGTGGCCAGCAGGTAGCCCCGGTCGCGCACCGTGACCAGGCCGATCGGGTCCACCGTGCGCCACTCCGGCGCCTGGCCCGTGGCCGCGTAGTGGATGCGCAGCTTGTGTCCGGCGAGCACCGCGCGCCGGACCTCGGTCATCGTGGTGCCGGGTACGTCGTCGGTGGCCGCCCTCCGGGAGAGCAGGTCGGCCTCCGGCTCGACGAGGAAACGCCGGACCGCGTCGCTCGCGGTGGCCCGGTGGTTCTCGGGGAGCGCGTCGAGGACCTTTCGCATGGCCGAGGCGCGCGCCGAGCCGAGGCCGAACGCCTGCTCCACGCGCCCCGATCCGGCGGTCAGCAGGGCCAGGGCCTCGTCGTGGTTCAGCCCGGTGAGCTCGGTCCGGAACCCGGGCAGCAGGGCGAAGCCCCCGTGCCTGCCGCGCTCGGCGTACACGGGGACGCCGGCGCCGGACAGGGCCTCGATGTCGCGCAGCACGGTGCGGGTGGACACCCCCAGCTCACGGGCCAGGGTGTCCGCGGTCAGGCGACCGCGCTGCCGCAGCAGGAGCACCAGGGAAACCAGCCGGTCGGCGCGCATGCGAGAACGCTAACGGAATACATGACCAAGGGTGTCGTGATTTGTTGGGAGGCTCGTCCACACGACGTCGGAGCAGGCGCCCAGCGCGGCGATGCGCGGACGTACTCCCCATGGATCGACATGAGTCGAACGAAGCGAATGGAGCTGATGTGGCGATGGAGCGAACGGCGGTCAACCCGGTGACGTGGTCGGTGGAGATGGGGTTCAACCAGGGTGAACTCGTCACCGGGCACAGGCGGACCCTGTACGTCTCGGGCCAGACCGCGATGAGCGACGAGGGCAAGCCGCAGCACGAGGGGGACATGGCCGGGCAGTTGGCGCTGAGCATCGACAACGTCGAGGCCGTACTCGGCGAGGCCGGCATGTCCCTCGCGAACCTCGTCCGGCTCAACGTCTACACGACCGACGTCGACCTGCTCTTCCAGCACTACGGCGAGCTGGCGGGCCGACTCGGCTCGGCCGGGGTCGCGCCGGCCACCACGATGCTCGGAGTGACGCGACTGGCGATCCCCGGCCAGCTGGTCGAACTCGAGGGAACCGCAGTCGCCTGACGCGACCGCGGCGCTTCCGCTGCTCGTGCCGGCACGGGCGGCAGGCCGGGGTCGCCGGTCCCCGTGCCGCTGCGACCCGGGTCCGCCTGCTCCTCGACCTGCTCGCGCGCCTCTCCGGGAGCACTGTGGAGGTAGTCGTACGAAGAAGGTGACGGCCATGGGAGTCACACCCGGTCAGCAACCCCCGTCCTGGGGCGGTCAGCAGCCTCCCTCCGGTGGAGGCACGGGAGGCCCGCCGCCGCCTCAGGGCGGAGGCTGGGGCGGTCAGCCGCCTCCCCCGGGCGGAGGCTGGGGCGGTCAGCCGCCTCCCCCGGGCGGAAACTGGGGAGGCCAGCCGCCGCAGCCCCCACGGAAGTCGCGGACCTGTCTGATCGTGGGTCTCGTCCTCGGCGGCATCGCGCTGCTCGCCGTGATCGCCATCGTCGCCCTCGTGGTGACGGCGGTGGACGATCCCGGCCGGGACGATCCGGACGGGCCCGCGGGGGATGTGAGGGTCACGGCCTGCCGGGTGGACACCGGTACGAAGTGGCCTTACGCCGAGCTGGACATCACCAACCGCAGCAGCAAGCCGAGCGACTACGTCATCGGCGTGGAGTTCACGGCGGCATCGGGAGAGCGCCTCACCGAGGCCCACGCCGCCGTCACCCATCTGGCTCCCGACCAGGTCGCCCACGAGCGGGCGCAGAGTCTGACCCAGGTCGACGAGCGCGTCACCTGCCGGATCACCGAGGTGACGCGGGTCGCCTCCTGACCTCCGAGGTCTCCGGACCTTCGTGTCCCCCGAGTGACGCAGGGAACACGACGTACAAGGCAACCATTCATCCCGGTCGTACGTCTCCTGATCGATCACGCCGGTGATCGAACCTACGAGGAGACCATCATCACCGCCATACGCAAGACCCTCACCGCCACCGCAGTCGTCGGAGCCGTCCTGGCGGGTTCGGCCGCCTGCGGCACGGTGGAGCAGCTTTCCGCCGGGAAGAAGCTGGACCAGGCCTTCGAGAAGCTGGGCAAGGAGAAGTCGATCTCCTTCGAGCTGGACCTGGACGTCGACGCGAAGACCCTCAAGCTGATGGACGCCGAGTCGGACCCCGAGCCCGGCGCGGAGCTCCCCGACGAGGCCGCGGAGCTGATCAGCGGTGCGAAGATCAGCGTCACGGTGGAGTCGAAGAAGGCGATCGACGAGTCCGAGGAGAAGGACTTCGTCGGCATGGCCATGAAGGTCAGCACCTCGGGCGGTGACCTCCTCGACTACCGGGTCGTCGGCGACTACACGTACGTCAGGTCCGACCTCGAGGCCCTCGGCAAGGCGATGGACGCGCCCGTGCCGCCCGCCGACCAGCTGCCTCCGGAGGCCAAGGGCCTCAAGAAGGTGCTCGACGGCGAGTGGATCAAGTTCAACACCGAGGAGATGGAGAAGGCCGGCCGGGACATGGCCGAGGAGATGGGCGAGGCGCCCGGCGCCACGCCGTCGCCGAAGACCACGCTGGACCCCAAGACCCAGAAGAAGCTCACGGAGGCCCTCCGCGAGGTCATCGCGCGTGAGGTCGACTTCAAGACCGCCGGCGGCCAGGACGGCACCGAGCACATCACCGCCACGGCCCCGCTCCGCACCCTGATCACGGAACTGATCGGCGAACTCCGTCCGCTCACCAAGGACCTGCCGCCCGGTATGGACCTGCCGTCGGACAAGGACCTCAAGGACACCCCCGACACCAAGGTCTCGGCCGACTTCACGCTCAGGAACGGCGAGCTGACCGAGGTGTACGTCGACCTCGCGAAGCTGGCCGAGAACGCCAAGGTCAAGAAGTTCGGTCTGGTGCTGAGGATGAGCGGCGGCACCAAGCCGGTGGCCCCCGCCGGTGCCACCGAGATGAACCTGGAGGAGCTCATGGGCGGCTTCTTCGGCGCCATGATGCCGGACGAGGGCCCCGAGGACGGCTTCGCCGAGGGCGAGGACGGCTTCGCGGAGGGCGCCGCGTAGTCATACCGCTTACCCGTAGGGACCGGGCCGTTCGGACCGGTCCCGGCGGCGGGCCCTGCCGCGCAGGGTCCGCCGCCGCTCGCGGCTCCCCTGCTCGTACACCGCGCCGGCGCATCGGGCCGCTGCTACCTCTGGGGCCGTGGCGGTGGTGGCGGTGGTGGCGCGGTCTTGCTCCCGGCCTCGGTCCCGGTCTCACCCCTGCGACGGACGCGGGTGGCGAGCAATCCACCGAGGAAGCCGAAGAACAGGCCCCAGAGCAGGGCGAAGCCGACCGTCTTCCAGATGTGGGGGCGGAGGATCACTTCGCCGCCCAGGGAGTCCAGGTCGCCGATGCCGAGGACCGAGAGGCCGAGCCGGGCCTCCACCAGGGTCAGGGGGGCCACGACCAGCATCGCCAGCGCGAAGGCGATTCCCAGGTGCAGGGCGTGCTGCCAGAGCCTGATTCTCGCCGGGGAGCGGACCGCCGCCACGAAGGCGGCCGCGAGGACCAGGACGGCGGCCACGGGGAGCAGCCACCACGCCCTGGCGTCCTCCGCCGCGAGCGAGCTCAGGTCGATCGTCGAGAGGTCCGTGCTGTCACCCGTGCCGTCGCCCTGGCGCAGCACGGCGTCGAGGATCTGCGGCATCGGCAGGCCGAACGGGCCGTCGACCCTGCCCTCCCAGGAACCTCCGATGCCCACGCCGAGCGCCAGCCAGGTGACGTTGGGCAGGCCGAGCAGGAGGACGGCGAAGGTCTCCGCCGCGTGGCCCTTGGTCGCCGCGACCACCACGCCGATGACCAGGCCCACGACCACGTACGCGAGGAGGAGCAGGAGCATCGCGTACGCCGCCGGCCGTACGGGTTCGTGATAGCGGACGAACCGGGGCGGCAGCGGGGTCCTGCGGGAGACGAGGAGTGCGACGACGAGCACGCCGAGGATCCACAGGAGCCCGTAGAAGAGGGTCGGACCGAGGTCGGTGCGGAAGCCGACGGTCGGGTTCACGGCGTCGAGGAGCTCACCGAAGATGTCCATCAGGGAGCTCTGCTCGTCCCCGCCGCCGATGGTGAGGGGGAAGTCGTGCCGGGCGACGGCGGAGACTCCCGCCAGGGCCACCAGCCAGAGGACGACCGTGCTCACGGCGCGGAGCAGGAGCTCGCGGATGCTGGTCACGGCGTGGTGCCGCAACGGCCGCAGGAAGCAGTAGCCGGTGACCAGCGCGCCGACCAGGGTGACGGTCAGCGGCATGGCGGTCAGTTCGGCCTGGGTTCCGGCAAGGCCGCCGGCGTCGCCCGAGAGGTCGACCTTGCCGCCCGCGGCCATGACGACGACGGCGGCGAGGACGGCGGTGAAGCCGCCGGGGAGATCGCCCGCGCCCGCCGCCCAGAGGCCGAGCCCCGCGACGATGCCCATCGCGACGTACCCCGCGACCACCGCGGCCAGGGACTGCAGGCCGACGCGGGCGAGAAGCCCGTCGGTGGTCGCGGGGGGCCGCGTCGAGGTGGGGAGCCGACTGCTCACCCTGCCCACGCTAGTACCGGTGGCGGTCGGCCGCTTGTGGACGGGACCGCATGAGGCCACTCGGGGTTCTCCGCTTGCGGGTACCCACCGTTCGGCGCACACAATGGGCCCGGAACGGAAGAAAGGGAAAAACGTGACTTCCCACCCGCCGTCCGGCCCTCCGTCGGTTCCTCCCGCAGGTCCCCCCTCGGGCCCCCTCTCGGGCCCGGGCGCACGCCCGGGATCCGCCGGACCCCCTCCACCGCCCCCCGGACCGCCCCACAGCGGCTCGGGCGGCGGCGGTTCTTCCGGCGGCGGTTCAGGCAGTTCAGGTGGTGGCGGCGGTCCAGGTGGCCCCGGCAGCACCGGCGGGGCCGGTGGTGACGGTGGTTCCGGTGACGGCACTCCCGGCACTCCGGGCACCCCCGGGAACGGCGGCCCGGGCAAGGGCCCCTGGTGGCGTTCCGTCCCGAAGGTCGCCTCCGTCACGGCCGTCGTGGTCGCGGCGGCCGCCCTGGCCGTGGTGCTCACCAACAGCCCCGACGACAAGAACGACACGGCGGGTTCCGGCGGCGGCGAGGTGTTCCTCCAGAACGCGGCCGCGTCCGGCCCCGACCCGTTCACCAGGTCGACGGCCCGCACCGAGACGGCCTCCGCCTCACCGGCCTCGCTGCCACCCCGTACCTCCTCGGCCACCACGGAGGTGTCGGGCGCGACCCCCGGCCTGTACGGCGGAACGCAGTCGGTGGCCGCCTGCGACGTGGAACAGCAGGTCCGCTATCTCTCCGGCGAGCCGGCGAAGAACGCCGCCTTCGCCACCACCCTGGGCATCCAGGCGAACCAGGTGCCCGGCTACCTGCGCTCCCTGACCCCGCTTCAGCTCCGGGCCGACACCCGGGTCACGAACCACGGCTACAAGAACGGCGCCGCCACCACGTACCAGTCGGTCCTCCAGGCCGGAACGGCGGTCCTGGTCGACAACCGCGGGGTGCCCCGGGTGCGCTGCGCCTGCGGCAACCCTCTGACCCCGCCGGTGGCGCAGAAGTCACCGAGGACGACGGGCACACCGTGGCAGGGGTACAACGCCGACCAGCTGGTCGTGGTGGCGCCGTCGGTGACGGTCGTGAACGTCTTCGTGGTGTACGACCTGCAGGACGACAGCTGGTTCGCACGGCAGCACGGGGACCACGGCAAGAACGACAAGCCGACCCCGCCGCCCACCAAGTCCCCGTCGACCTCGGCGTCTCCGTCCACCTCGACATCGACGTCCCCGTCCGTCTCCCCGTCGACTCCGGTCCCGTGCGTGACGGTGACGGGCGACGAGACCCCGACCCCGAGCAACGGCGTGACACCGTCGCCGTGCCCCTCGACGCTCACCCCCTCGGAGTCGACGTCCTCGCCGCCGACTTCGCCCCCGACGACATCCCCGTCCACCGTGGTGCCCCCGTCCGACAACACGCCCTCGGACGACACCACCCCGCAGGAGGACACGTCGCCGTCGACCGCATCGCCGGGCCCCGAGTCCGCGCCGGTCACGGAGAGTCCGGCGAGCCCGTCCGACGGATCGGCCGACGGGTCCGCCGCCGCCGTGCCCTGGTCCTTCGCCGCCGGGGCCGGCCTGCGGCCCGTGGCCTGAGCGGCCCGGCCCGCTTCCTCACGGCCGGCCCGGCCACGGCCCGACCTCGTCCGCCCGCACCCCCGTCCCGGTCGATCCCCTTCGATCGGGTGCGGGGGTACGGGCGTTCCGCCGCAGGACGCGGGCCTCGCCGGGCAGCAGCGCCAGACTCCGCAGCCGCGCCCCGATCCGCAGGGGGCGGGCCGCCCGCTCCTCCGCGTGCCGCTGCCACATCCGCTCGTCACGGTCGGTGAAGTGTCCGGACATCGGTCGTCCCCTTTCCCCTGTGGAAGGTGGCCACCAGGCCACTGAAAGGGAGTCTGTAACCTTATTGGCCCGGACAGCAGAGCCAATGAGGAGTGATTGGCATGGCAGTGGCACGCGTGGTCCATACAGCGGACCGGACCCTCACGGGCCGTCAGCTGGCATCGCTCCTCACCCCGCCCCCCGAGGGCCGCTTCGGCTACCGGGAGCTCGCGCGGGCCGTGCGGGAGGCCCTTCTCGACGGGCGGGTGGCCCTGCGCCTGCGACTGCCGGCCGAGCGGGAGCTCGCCACGGTGCTCGCCGTGAGCCGGACGACGGTCACGGGGGCGTACGACCTCCTCCGGGAGAGCGGGTACGCGCACAGCCGCCGGGGGGCGGGTACCTGGACGGCACTGCCGGAGGGCCAGGCCCCGACGGCGCTCGGGGCGTTCCACGACGACACCGGGGCGACCATCGACCTGGCCCTCGCCGCGCCGGAGGCCCCCGCCGAGGAGCTCTCCGCCGCGCTCGCGACGGCCTCCGCCGAGCTCCCGCGCTACGCCGGATCGCAGGGCTACCACCCGTACGGGCTGCCCGCGCTGCGTGCCGCCGTCGCCGCGCGCTACACGGCCCGGGGCCTGCCGACGCTCCCGGAGCAGATCCTCGTCACCACGGGGGCGCAGCAGGCGCTCTCCCTCGTGCTCACGCTGCTCGGCCGGTCCGGTGACCGGGTGCTCGCCGAGAACCCCTCGTACACCAACGCCCTCGATGCGATGCGGGGCCGCATGCTCCGCATCACCCCGGTGCCGGTCACCGAGACCGGCTGGGACACCGGGCTCGTCGAGGCCGCGCTCCGGCAGACCGCGCCGCGCCTCGCCTATCTGATCCCCGACTTCCACAACCCGACCGGGCATCTGATGCCGCAGGAGCAGCGGCGTGACGTGGCGCGGGCGGCGCGGGCCACCGGGACCTGGCTGGTGGTGGACGAGACGCTGACGGACATCGCGCTCGACGTGCCCGCGCCGCCGCCGTTCGCGGCGGCGGCCGCCGGCGGTGACAGCGAGCAGATCGTCTCCGTGGGCTCCCTGAGCAAGAGCTGCTGGGGCGGCCTCCGGGTCGGCTGGGTGCGGGCCGCGTCCCGGGTGGTGACCGAACTGGCCCGGGTACGGATCACCGCCGACCTGTCCGGTTCCGTACTGGACCAGCTGGTCGCCGTAGCCCTCATGGACCGGCTCGACGTGATCCTGCCGAAGCGCCTGGCGGAGCTGCGGCTGCGCCGGGACGCGCTGGCCTCGGCCCTGGCCCGCCATGTGCCCGAGTGGCGGTGGACGGTGCCGCCCGGCGGGATGTGCCTGTGGATCGACCTGGGCCGCCCGGCCGCCTCGGCCCTCGCGGCCCGCGGGCTGCGGCACGGGGTGCGGGTGGAGGGCGGCGCCCGGTTCGGTGTGGACCCCGGCACGCACGAGCACCGGCTGCGCCTTCCGTTCACCCTGCCCGAGGACGTGTACGAACCGGCGGCGGAACGGCTCGCGGCGACCCTCGGCGGGGCGCCGGGGCGCTTCACCGACCCGGCACTGCCGGACTGGGTGGCCTGACGGCCCCCTCGCCGTGGGGCCGATGCAGGGGCTTATTCGGATGCCCACCGAGCGGGGTCCATGTACGGTCCACCGAGTGGAACCACTGACCGACAAACAGATCCGCTCGTCCTTCGTGAACTGCACCAAGGGCGAGGCGGCACGCCTCAAGCTGCCGCTCGACTTCGCCGAACTCCCCTGGGAGGACCTGGACTTCCTCGGCTGGATCGATCCCGGTGCGCCGCTCCGCGCCCACCTGGTCGTCCCCCGCGCGGACGGCCCGGTCGGCGTGAGCCTGCGGGTTCCGGCCGCCGGGCGGACCAGCGCCATGAAGTCGAGCATGTGCCAGGTGTGCCTGACCGGGCACGCCTCCTCGGGCGTCACGCTGCTCGTGGCACCGCTCGCCGGGCCCCGGGGCCGCGAGGGGAACACCGTCGGGATCTACCTCTGCGCCGACCTCGCCTGTTCCCTGTACGTGCGGGGCAGGCGGCAGCCGAAGCTGCGCGGCCGGCGCCAGGAGGAGTCCCTCACGGTCGACGAGCAGGTCGCCCGTCTGACGGGCAACCTGGACGCCTTCGTCGCCCGGGTGACATCTGGCTGAGCCCGCGTCGCGACGATTCGGCGTCGGCCGAGTCCGCGTCGGGCCGAGCCGGTGTCCGCCGAGTCCGCGGCGGGACCGGTCCACGTCAGGTCCGGTCCACGCCGGGCCCGGGCCGCCTCAGGAGGCCTTCCGGCAGGACGGCCTTCCGGCACGGCTCAGCGGAAGGCCTGTTCGCCGGTGAGCGCCTTGCCGATGACCAGGGAGTGGACCTCGCTCGTGCCCTCGTAGGTGAGGACCGACTCCAGGTTGTTGGCGTGGCGCAGCACCGGGTACTCCAGGGTGATGCCGTTGGCGCCCAGGATCGTGCGGCACTCGCGGGCGATGGCGATGGCCTCGCGGACGTTGTTCAGCTTGCCCACGCTGACCTGCTCGGGGGTGAGCGCGCCCGCGTCCTTGAGCCGCCCCAGGTGGAGGGCGAGCAGCATGCCCTTGCCGAGTTCGACGGCCATGTCGGCGAGCTTCTGCTGCGTCAGCTGGTACGAGGCGAGGGAGCGGGCGAAGACGGTCCGGTCCCGGGCGTACGAGATCGCCGTCTCCAGGCAGTCGCGGGCCGCGCCGAGGGCGCCGAAGACGATGCCGAAACGGGCCTCGTTGAGGCAGCCGAGCGGGCCGGACAGGCCCCGGGCCTCCGGCAGCACGGCGTCGGCCGGGAGGCGGACGTCCTCCATGACCAGTTCGCTGGTGACGCTCGCGCGCAGCGACAGCTTCATCTTGATCTCCGGGGCACTGAACCCGGGGGTGCCGGCCGGAACGAGGAAGCCGCGTACGCCGTCCTCGGTACGGGCCCAGACGACGGCGACGTCGGCCACCGAGCCGTTGGTGATCCACATCTTGGTGCCGTTGAGGACCCAGTCGGAGCCGTCGCGCTTGGCGTTGGTCCGCATGGCGCCCGGGTCGGAGCCGGCGTCGGGCTCGGTGAGACCGAAGCAGCCGATGTACTCCCCGGCCGCCATCTTCGGCAGCCACTGCTGCTTCTGCTCCTCGGAGCCGTACTTCCAGATCGCGTACATGGCGAGCGAGCCCTGCACGGAGACGAGCGAGCGCAGTCCGGAGTCGACCGCCTCCAGCTCCAGACAGGCGAGGCCGTACGCGACGGCGTCGGTGCCCGCGCAGCCGTAACCCTCCAGGTGCATGCCGAGCACACCGATGCCGCCGAGGGTGCGGGCGAGTTCACGGGCGGGGATCTCGCCCTTCTCGAACCAGCCGGCGACGTGCGGGCGCAGCTCGCGGTCGGCGACGGCGCGCACGGTCCGGCGGATCTCGCGCTCCTCGTCCGTCAGCAGTCCGTCGATGGCGAGCAGGTCGAAGGGGTGGACGGGGGCTGAGCTGGACTGCGACGACGACGGCGACTGCGGCGACTTCACGGACGGCCTCCTGGCGGCTGTGGCGACTCGGCGAGCCGAAGCGTAGCCCCAGACCGGATATTGGATCCAGTATTGAAAATCCGATAGCACGGCCCTACGGTCCGAGGGGATCCGATCGTCGGCGCAGGGAGAGCGGAATGAGCGCAGACCAGCCGGGCACACCGGGGCCGACGGCGGCCGGCGCCCTGGCCGGGATCGTCGTCGCCGACTTCGGCCGGGTCCTGGCGGGGCCGTACATGACGATGCTCCTCGCCGACCTGGGCGCGGACGTCATCAAGATCGAGCGGCCGGGGTCCGGCGACGACACGCGCGCGTGGGGGCCGCCGTTCGCCGGCGGCGAGGCCACCTACTTCCTCGGGGTGAACCGCAACAAGCGCTCGGTCGCGCTCGACCTCACCGACCCCGACGACCTGGCGGCGGCGCGCGCGATCGTGGCCCGCGCGGACGTCCTCGTGGAGAACTTCCGCCCCGGCACGATGGAGAAGCTGGGCCTCGGGTACGAGGACGTGCGGTCCGCCAACCCCGGTCTCGTCTACTGCTCGGTGACCGGTTTCGGCACCGACGAGGGCGCCCGGCTGCCCGGCTACGACCTGCTCGTCCAGGCCATGGGCGGCCTCATGAGCGTGACGGGCGAACCGGACGGGCAGGGGACGAAGGCCGGGGTCGCCCTGGTCGACGTCATCACCGGGCTGCACGCGGGCATGGGCGTCCTCGCCGCCCTCCGCCACCGCGAACGCACCGGCGAGGGCCAGCGGATCGAGGTCTCGCTCCTCTCCTCCCTCCTGTCGGCGCTCACCAACCAGGCGGCCGCCCACCTCGGCGCGGGGGTCGTGCCGCGCGCGATGGGCAACCGGCACCCGAGCATCGCTCCGTACGAGGTCTTCGAGGCGCGCGACCGGCCGCTGGTCCTGGCCGTGGGCAACGACCGGCAGTTCCGGGTCCTGTGCGAGCGGCTGGGCCTGCCCGGGCTCGCCGAGGATCCGCGCTTCGCGAACAACACGGCCCGGGTCGCCCACCGGGACGATCTGGTGGCGGCACTCGCCGGGCCGCTGGCGACCCGTACCGCGGACGGCTGGTTCGACGAACTCACCGCGGCCGGGGTGCCGTGCGGACCGATCAACGACCTGGCCGCCGCGTTCGACCTCGCCGACCGGCTGGGCCTCGCCCCGCGGGTCCCGGAGTCCGCCGCCGGACCCGGTCAGGTCGCCCACCCCGTCCGGCTCGCCGCCACCCCGCCCACGTACCGGGCCGCTCCCCCACGACTGGGCGAGCACACGGAGGACGTGCTGGCCTCGCTCGGGATGACGGGACGGAACACCACGGGAGAACCGTGACCGCGCGCGCGTAGGAAGATGGTCGGCACCGGCGGAGAGATCATCCGGTGGGCAGCACGAGGGATCGGAAGGTCACAGGCGATGAGCAGCGCGGTGCAGAGGCGGCGGCCGCAGACCGCCCAGCAGTTCGTGCTGGAGGAACTGCGGCGCGCCATCACCAGCGGGGAGCTGAGGCCGGGCGGGCAGATCCGCCAGGACGCCCTCGCGGCCCGGTTCGAGGTGAGCCGCGTGCCGCTGCGCGAGGCCCTGAAGGCCCTGGAGGCCGAGGGTCTGGTCGTCCATCACGTCCACCGGGGCTACTTCGTCGCGGAGCTCTCGCTCGCCGATCTGGAGGAGATCTACCGGATCCGTGGACTCCTGGAGACGGAGGCCGTGCGGATGGCCGTGCGGCGGAAGCCGGACGGCATCGTGGCCGCCCTGGAGCGCATCCAGCACGAGGTGGAGCAGGCGGCCGACGAGGGCGACGTGCCGGCGATGGCGGCGGCGAACCGGTGCTTCCACTTCACCCTCATCGAGGCGTCGGGGATGCCGCGGCTGGTTCGCCTGATCGCGACCCTGTGGGACTCCACCGACGCGTACCGCTCGCTCTACTACACCGAGGATCCGCACCGGAAGCAGGCCGTCCGCGAGCATCGCGCCGTCATCTCCGCGCTCCGGCTCGGCGACGAGGACGCCACCGTCCGCCGGCTGGACGAGCACCGGGCGCACGCGGTGGCGGCCCTGCGCGAGGTCCTGGACCTGGAGCGGAACTGAATCACCGGCGGCGACGCGCGCGGACGAGGCGCACGTTCAGTCGAGACAGAACTCGTTGCCCTCGATGTCCCGCATCCCGATGCACGCGTCGTGCCCGTCGTACAGCAGGCGCTCCCGTACCGCGCCGAGCGCGACCAGCCGTGTGCACTCGGCCTCGAGCGCGGCCAGGCGCTCCTCGCCCACGAGCCCGGTGGCGACCCGCACGTCGAGGTGCACCCGGTTCTTGACGGCTTTGCCCTCGGGAACACGCTGGAAGTACAGCCGCGGACCCACGCCCGAGGGATCGGTGCACGCGAACCACGCCCCCCGCTCCTCGGCCGGCTGCGAGCGGCCGTACTCCTCCCAGGTGGCGAACCCCTGGGGCGGCGGCGGTACGACGTACCCCAGCACCTTGCACCAGAACCGGGCGACGCGCTCGGGATCCGCGCAGTCGAAGGTGACTTGGAACTCCCTGATCGTCGACATCGGCGCACCCTAGCAGGGGCATGTGCTCGGGGCGGTCCGGTGGCCGGCCGGCGCCTCTTGCCCGTCCCTCGCGGCCGAGCACCTGCTGACCCACCTCGCGAGGAGGCCCCGACACGACCGCATGTGGGCGTCTCCGCTGAGCGGCAACTGAGCACGAGGCGCTTGCTCCCCGGGGCGAAGCTCACACGGCGGGGCGAGCTGAAGGCGACTTGGACGTCCCGCGCGACGGCGGCTTCGCAGGCCGGGCGGTGTCGGCGTGGCGGGTGGTCACGGGTCCGCATCCTGACCGGACCCGCCACGATCCCGGCTCCGACCTGCCCGGACACCGCCTTCTGCGACACCCTCCAGTGCCCTGAGTCCTTGATCCGTCGTTGATCCCTGCATGGGACGTCCCTGGCCGAAGCCGGCCGAGCTGGTGCTGTCGGATCAAGGACTCAGGACACCAGGGGCGCGATTTAATCGGGTGCGTGAGCATCCGGCCGGGTGATACAAGATCCCGGGTGACTGAGAATCCCGACTTCCCCACCCTGCTGCAGATGATCGACGAGCGGTCCGCCGCGTTCCGCGCCGCGATCACCGCCGCCCCGAACCTCGACGCCGACGTCCCGTCCTGCCCGGGATGGAAGCTGTACGACCTGGCGAACCACCTCAGCGAGGGGGACCGCTTCTGGGCCCACATCGTGCTGAACACCGCGCCGGGCGACGAGCGGCCGAGCAAGGACGGGCTGGCGGCGCCCAGGGAGCGCGAGGCCCTGGTGGCCTGGCTGGCCGACTCGACGGAGCAGCTGCTCACTGCTCTGCGCGAGGCCGGTCCGGACCGGGCCTGCTGGGCCTGGTGGGAGCCGCTGGCCTCGCCGCACACGGTGGCCGCCGCGGCCCGTCGCCGCGTCCCGGAGTCGATGATTCACACCTATGACGCCCAGCTGGCCTCCGGCGCCCCGCAGGAGTTGCCGACGACCGAGGCGCTCGACGCTGCCGAGGAGTTCCTCGCCACCGTCTGCACCGTCACGAATCCGTGGCCGGGGGAGCCCGCCACCATGGACTACCACGCGGCCGAGGGCCGCTCCTGGCGCCAGACGCTGGACGCCGCCGGCTCCCGCTTCACCCGCCTCACCCCGGCGGAGGCCGCCGACAGCAAGCCCACCGCCGCCCTCCACGGCACGGCGAGCGAGCTGGCCCTGCTGATGTACATGCGCGTCCCGGCCGACGCGGTGCGGACGGAGGGCGACGCCGGGCTGCTCCAGCGGCTGCAGGACTGGGACTAATGCCCTGAGTCCTTGATCCGTCGGCAGTGTGCGGCGAGGGACTCGAGGATCTGGTCGGCGGTCCTGGTCCAGATGTAGGGGCGGGAGTTGCCGTTCCGGTCGGCGACCCAGGCTCGGACCTCGCGTTCCAGGGCCTGGACGGAGCGGTGGACGCCGCAGTGGAGCTTCTTGTCGGTGAGCTCGGCGAACCGTCGTTCCACCGGGTTCAGCCCAGGACGAACCGGTCGCTCGGCCGGCTTCGGCCCAAGACGTCCCATGCGTTGATCGACGACGGATCAAGGACTCAGGTCACTAGGCTTCTCCCCATGCATCACGGGGGATTGATCAACATCGTCGACGTCGAGGCGACCTGCTGGGAGGGCGAGCGTCCGCCCGGCGCCGTCAGCGAGATCATCGAGATCGGGCTGACAGCGGTCGATCCGGGCGCGGGCGAGCGGGTCTCGCGGCACCGGATCCTGGTGCGGCCGGTCCGCTCGAAGGTCAGCGCGTTCTGCACCGAGCTGACCGGGCTCACGCAGGCGGAGGTCGACACCGGTCTGGACTTCGCCGCCGCCTGCCGGCTGCTCGCGACCACGTACGAGGCGGGTCTGCGGCCCTGGGCCAGCTGGGGCGACTACGACCGCAAGCAGTTCACCCACCAGTGCCGGGTCAGCGGCACCCCGTATCCCTTCGGGCGCCGTCACACCAACGCGAAGGCCGTGTTCACCGAGGCGTACGGCCTTCCCAAGCGGCCCGGGATGGCGCGGGCCCTGGAGATCGCGGGGCTGCCCCTGGAGGGGCGTCATCACCGGGGCGAGGACGACGCCTGGAACATCGCGGCGCTGGTGCTGCGACTCGCGGAGCGGGGCGCGTGGCCGCAGGCCGGCGCGGTGGACGTTCCGTAGGCGCCTCGGGGACCTGCGGTTACCCTGGCGCCGGACGCGAGGAGGAACCATGGGGCGGATGCCGTCGGCCGAACGACGCAGACAGCTGGTCGACGCGGCGATCAGGGCGATGACCAGGGACGGGGTCGCCCGGACCACCACCCGGTCGATCTGCGCCGAGGCGGGTGTCTCGCTGAGCGTGTTCCATTACTGCTTCGAGTCCAAGCAGGCCCTCCTCGAAGCCGCGATCGAGACGATCAACAGCAACTACGTGGCCCGCGTGATGTCGGCGGTCGAGCCGGGTGCCACCCTGCGCGAGACCGTGCGGGGCGCGCTCCAGTCGTACTGGGACCATGTCACGGCCCACCCGGGCGAGCACATGCTGACGTACGACCTCACCCAGTACGCCCTGCGGGAGCCGGGGTTCGAGCACGTGGCGCGCGCCCAGTACGAGCAGTACGTGGTGTCGGCGGTCGCGCTCGTCGAGCAGGTGCGTGCGATGCGGGGCATCGAGCCACGGGTGCCTGTGGAGACGATCGCCCGGTACCTGGCGGCGGCCATCGACGGTCTCACCCTCCAGTTCCTGGTCGTCGGGGACGAGAGGACCGCGTCGACCCTGCTCGATCTGACGGCCGATCAACTCGTGCTCCTCATCGACGGATAGGGGCACCCGGGTCCACTCGGGGGCAGCCTCATGACCATCAACAGGTCATCTGTCCCGGACTATTGACTCACTCCGCCATCACCGCGATCCTCGGGGCGCCCGGTACTCCCCCACCGTCCGGAGGCATCGCTGACCATGACTCGACCCATTTCGCGCCGGACCGGCGGCAGATCCGCCCTCCTCGCGCTGTTCCTCGCCCTGGCCGCCGTCCTCTTCGGCTCCGGTCCCGTCCCCGCCGCCGCCGCAGGCGGCTCGTGGTGGGAGCCCACGTCCCGGCCCGCGGCCGACTCGCAGATCAATGTCACGGGTGCGCCGTTCGCGGGAACGGACGCGCAGGGGAAGGTGCGCGGCTTCGTCGACGCGCACAACCACCTGATGTCCAACGAGGGCTTCGGCGGCCGGCTCATCTGCGGTCAGACGTTCTCCACGGCGGGCGCCGCGGAGGCGCTCAAGGACTGTCCCGAGCACTATCCCGACGGTTCGGGCGCACTGTTCGAGAACATCACCGGTGGGGCCGACGGCCATCACGACCCGGTCGGCTGGCCCACGTTCAAGGACTGGCCCGCCCACAACTCCCTGACGCACCAGCAGAACTACTACGCGTGGGTGGAGCGCGCCTGGCGCGGCGGGCAGCGGGTGCTCGTCAACGACCTGGTGACGAACGGCCTCATCTGCTCGATCCTGCCCCGTGACCGGAGCTGCGACGAGATGACGTCGATCCGCCTCCAGGCCCGTAAGACGTACGAGCTCCAGGACTACGTCGACGGGATGTACGGCGGACCGGGCAAGGGCTGGTTCCGGATCGTCACCTCCGCGGCGCAGGCCCGCTCGGTGATCGAGCAGGGCAAGCTCGCGGTGGTCCTGGGCGTCGAGACCTCGGAGCCGTTCGGCTGCAAGCAGATCCTCGATGTCGCTCAGTGCAGCAAGGAGGACATCGACCGCGGTCTCGACGAGCTGTACGGGCTCGGGGTCCGCAGCATGTTCCTGTGCCACAAGTTCGACAACGCGCTGTGCGGGGTCCGCTTCGACTCGGGCGCCATCGGTACGGCGGTCAACATCGGCCAGTTCCTGTCGACGGGCACGTTCTGGGCGACGGAGAAGTGCGCGGGCCCGCAGCACGACAACCCGATCGGGCTGGCGGCCGCCCCGGTGATGGCGTCCAAGCTGCCGCCGGGCGTGAGCACCCCCTCGTACGCCTCCGACGCGAAGTGCAACACGCGTGGTCTGACCAGGCTCGGTGAGCACGCCCTGCGGGGCATGATCGACCGCGGCATGATGCTGGAGCTGGACCACATGAGCGTCAAGGCCGCCGGGCGGGCGCTCGACATCCTGGAGTCCGAGGAGTACCCGGGCGTCCTGTCCAGCCACAGCTGGATGGACCTGGACTGGACGGAGCGCCTCTACAAGCTGGGCGGTTTCGTCGCCCAGTACATGCACGGCGCGGAGGGCTTCGTCGGCGAGGCGGGCCAGAAGGCCGCGCTGCGCGCGAAGTACAAGGTGGGTCTCGGTTACGGCACCGACATGAACGGCGTCGGCGGCTGGCCGGCCCCGGTGGGCAGCGGGGCGCCGAACGCGGTGAAGTACCCCTTCCGCAGCTTCGACGGCGGTTCGGTGATCGACCGCCAGGTGACGGGCGACCGCACCTGGGACCTCAACACCGACGGCGCGGCGCACAACGGCCTGGTGCCGGACTGGGTCGAGCAGATCCGGCTCAGCGGCGGCCAGGGCGTCGTCGACGAGCTGGCGGCCGGGGCGGAGTCGTACCTGACCACGTGGAAGGCGACCGAGAACCACGAGCCGGGGGTCAACCTCGCGAAGGGCGCGCCGGGTTCGGCGAGCTCCTCGGAGTGGAACCCGTTCGTCAGCTACGCGCCGGGCCGCGCGCTCGACGGCGACACCGGCTCGCGCTGGGCCAGCGACTGGTCGGACGACCAGTGGTTGGGCGTGGACCTCGGGGCCGTCCGCAGGGTGGGCAGGGTCACCCTGGACTGGGAGCGTGCGTACGCGCGCCAGTACCGGATCGACGTGTCGGAGAACGGCACGGACTGGCGGACGGTGTGGTCCACGGACGCCGGTGACGGCGGGTACGACACGGCGGAGTTCCCGTCGACGTCGGCCCGTTACGTGCGGATCCACGGCGAGCGGAGGGCGACCCAGTGGGGCTATTCGCTCTACGAGGTCGCGGTGCACAGAGCCTGAGCACGCTGGGGGCTTGAGCATGCACGGGGCCTGGGCAGCACAGGGCTCGAACGTGCGTGGGCGGGGGCCGGCCGGATCGTCCTTCGATCCGGCCGGTCCCCGCCGCCGGTTCTCAACTCCCGTCGACACCGGCCCAGTCGGCCGGAATGTGGGCGAGCCGCACGCGCTGCGGGTGGTCGCCGACATCCACGGAGGCCACGCGGCGTCCGGTGGCGAAGTCGATCGCGGTGACGCGGTCGGAGCCGCTCTCGGAGATGACGCAGGACCGTCCGTCCCCGCTCACGGTCGCCCAGTACGGCTTGGACGCCTCGACGAGCGGGCCCTCCTGGAGGGTGGCGCGGTCGACCACGGTGGCGTAGTCGTCCATCGTTCCCGCGACGCAGAGCCTGCTGCCGTCGGGGCTCATCGAAAGGCCGTGGTGGCGCGAGTCGTTGACCCAGGTGGTGCGGTCGGGGTCGGTCTTCGGGTTGCCGGGGAGGACCTTGGCCCGGGTGATGCGGTCGGTGGTGACGTCGTACTCCAGGAGGCCGTTGTAGAACGAGACCTGGAGGTAGAGCTTCTTCTCGTCCGGGGTGAAGGCGACGGGCCTGACGGCGTCGGAGAGGTCGCTGCGGCCGAAGGCGTCGAGCCGCTCGCGCATGTCGATGACGCGGACGGTCCTGAAGGTGGTGGCGTCGACGACGGTGATGCGGCGGTCTCCCTTGGTCCAGTCGAGCCAGGGGGCGTCGAGGGCGGTGGTCACCTCGCCGATGGACATGTTCCACAGGAGGCCGTCGGAGGTGAAGACGTTCTCGTGGGGCTTGTCGCCCGTCTTGAAGGAGCCGATCTCGCGGCCGGTGCCGATGTCGAGGACGTGCACGGTGTTCGCGGTGGACGCGGAGACCGCGACCCGGCTGCCGTCGGGCGAGACGGCCATGTGGTCGGCACGGTAACCGGCCACGGGGAACCGCCAGTTGATCCGGCCGGTGCGCAGATCGAGGGAGACGACATCGGCGAAGCTCGGCCGGGAGACGACCATGGAGGCCCCGTCGGGGGTCGCGTACATGTCGTCGACGAACTGGTCGTGCCCCTCCCCCGGGCCGCTGCGGACACCGAGGAAGAACGCGAGCTTGACGGGGTTCAGATAGATCTCACGGAGGCGCTCCTCCTTGTCGGGGACGACGTTCACGCGGCCGATGCGGTGGAAGTCGCCCCGGGCGGCGATGACGTCGGCCGTGCCGTCCCAGTTGTTGCCGACGAACATCGCCTCGCGGAGTCCGGCGGCCGCCGGCGCCTCGGTGGCGGCCGGTCCGGGGACGGCCGAACCGGTGCCGCCGGCCGTGGCGACGAGGGCGACGGCCACTGCGAGGGCGGCGGCGAGGCGGCGGGGGCGGGTGGACGGCGTACGGGGAGAGGGCATGCGAGGGTCCTTCTTCCGGATCGAAGGGCTGGCTTCGGGGGCGACTGCGGACATGACGTCGGGTGGGGCTGCGGGTGCGACTCCCGTCGCGACGTGAGGGCTGGCTTCCGTCGCGGCTTCCGTCGCGACTTACCCGAAGTAACCATGCACATGACAAGCCTTGCAAGTCCCCGTCGCCCCCTTGTCCCGCTCCGGCGCCCGGTAGGAGATCATGGACTCCGGAACCCAGAAGGGACGGAACGGACGATGAGGCACCGCAGTGTCGCCGACCTGATGACGCCGACCGCGGTGGCGGTACAGCCAGGGACGTCGTTCAAGGAGATCGCGCGGCTCCTCGACGAGTACGGCATCACCGCCGTCCCGGTGGTCGACGACGAGAACCGGCCCGTGGGCGTGGTCTCCGAGGCCGACCTCCTGCGGCGGCACACCGCGAAGGACGGGCCGAGCACCGCGGAAGCCATGATGTCGAGCCCCGTCGTGACGGCCAGGCCCTCCTGGACGGCCGTCGAGGCGGCCCGCCTCATGGAACGGCACCGGGTGAAGCGACTGCCGGTCGTCGACGCGGAGGGGAAGCTGATCGGAGTGCTGAGCCGGAGCGACCTGCTCCAGCTGTTCCTGCGGAGGGACCGCTCGATTCAGGAGGAGATCCGCGAGGACGTGGTCGTCCGCATCCTGCGCCTCTCCCCCTCCGCCGTCCACATCGACGTCGACGAGGGCCGGGTGACACTGAGCGGCACGCTGGACCGCGCCGGCATCGGACCGATCCTCGTCCGGCTGTGCGAGACGGTGGACGGGGTGGTGGAGGTCGAGGACCGGCTGACGTACGAGGACGAACGGGTCGCCGAGGGCGGGGCGGGCGGGGCCGCATAGGCGCGGCGCAGGAGCGGCTCAGGGGCGGCTCAGGAGCGGCTCGGGGTCGGACGACGACCCGGTGCAGGACGCGGCCGCCCCCGCCCGGCGGCGCGTCGCTCACCTGCCGCCGGATCCTCGCCCCGCAGACGCACGCGGGCCGGTCAGGAGACCGCCTCCGGCCAGCCGTAGCCGGGTCCCGTGTGCTGGGGTACGGTCCCGGCGCCCACCGCCTCCATCTCCCGGTTGGCCTCGCGCATGAGCTTGCCGGCCAGGTCCCTCATCGCCCGGCTCGCCGCGAGCTCGTCACCGATCGCCGGAACGTCGACGTCCGACGGGTTGCAGCGGGCGGAGCCGTGACCCCTGAGGGTCGAGTTGCCGGTCAGGAGCCGGGCCTCGGCCTTGGTCCTGCCGTCGTCCTCGACCAGCTCCACGCCGACGGTCCACTCCAGGGTGCGGGTCATGATCTGCCTCCTCGCGGAGCCGGCCCCGCGCGACCGGGGCGCGGCCCCTTCCGATACCTCCAGGATCCATCGGCGCGCGCCGAGCGGCACGCCGCGCGACGGGAGGTGACGGAACAGGAGCGCGTCCGCACGCTCGGTGGCCGGTCAGCTGGGCGCGTGGGCGGCGAGGACCGCCGTACGCAGGCCGTCGTAGTCGGTCCTCACGGGTTCCAGCGCGATCAGCGAGGAGAGGCTGATGGCGGCCTGTGCACCCTTCTGTTCGTCCAGGGTCCGGGTCGGGAGCACGTAGAAGATCCACTGGGAGAGGTCCAGCGGATCGAGCGTCGGCTTGTGCCGGTGGTGGGTAGTGGGCCCAGGCCCAGAATCCGAGCAGCGTGCCGTGCGCGGTGTCGCGCAGGTGGAGCGGCTCGTCGCCGGAACGGCGGGCCGCCGGAAGGGGTCCCAGGAGGTCGGTCACGCGACCGTACTCCGCCGAACCGCCTTCCCGCGTACGACGGAAGGACCGCGGGCGGCGCCCCGGAGGCCTACGGGGCGCGGAAGAGGCGCGGGAAGCGGGGGGCCAGCCAGGGCCTGCGGCCCCAGCCGAGGGCCTTGCCGCGGGCGATCACGGGCCAGGGGTCGATGCGGCCGAGGCCGAGGAGGAGGAAGGCGACCGGCTCGGTGAGGATGGTGCAGTCCGGGCGGGCGGGCGGCTCGTGGGTGGTCTCGACGGCGCCGTCGGTGACGAGGACGCCGAAGCTCGGACCGCTGCGGAGCCGCACCGCGAAGCGGGCCGTCAGGCCGTCGACGGCGGCCGGGTCGGTCACCCGGGGCATCGCCTCGATCATGAACGGCAGCGTGAGGTCGACCCGCCGCGCGTCCAGCATGTGGGGGCGGCCGACGGCACGGGCGAGGTCGTAGCCGTGGCCGAGCATGTGGGTCAGCAGGTACGAGCCGAGGACGGCCGGGCGCATGGCGCCGAGCGGGGCGGAGAGGAGCACCTCCGGATCACGGTCCTCCACGGACGCGAGGAAGGCTTCGGCCGCGGCGGTGATCATCTCGGCGAGGGGACCGGGTGCCCGCTCGTCGAATCCGGCGAGCGCGCGCTCGTTGGCGTCGGCGAGGCTCCCGGGGGTGCCGTCGCCGTAGGGGCGTTCGTGTCCGGCGGCCAGGTCGGCCATGAGGACGTTGGCCTGCGCCAGGTGGGCGGCGGCCTCCCCGAGGGTCCAGGTGGACCGGGGTACGGGCAGCCCGGCACCGTTCCCGCCGGGCGCGGCGCGCAGCACCGTGGCGATGTCCTCGGCCGTCCCCCGTATCGCCTCCGCGAGCCCCTCGGGCAGCACCCCGACCGCACCCACTCGTTCCACCGTCACTCCGCACCCCTCCAGGCCGGCGGCCCCACGTGAGGCACCGGTTGGTGAGGGACCGTACCAGTGAGTAGGTCCCGTGGCACCGGTCGCGTCAGCCGCACGTCCATCGGCACCCCGGTCGCGTCAGCCGCACGTCCATCGGCATCCCGGTCGCGTCCGCCGCACGTCGAGGTCGGCCATGCGTCGGTGAACACGGGCCTCGACCGGATCGTCCGCAACGACCCGATCGCCCTTCCGGCGTCCCCGCCGACTAGAGACCGACGTCCCGGGCCCGGAGGTCCTCGAGCGTCTCCCTGCGCACCAGGAGTCGCGCGTGGCCGTCGCGCACGGCGACCACCGGCGGGCGGCCCACGAGGTTGTACGAGGAGGCCATCGAGAGGTGGTACGCGCCGGCCACCGGCACCGCGACCAGGTCTCCCGGGTGGGTGTCGGCGGGCAGCGACACGTCCTCGGCCAGGACGTCTCCGGCCTCGCAGTGGCGGCCGACGACCGTCACACTCTCTCCGGCGGACGCCGAGTGACGGCCGATCAGACGCGGGGCGTAGCGCACCCCGTACAACGCGGGCCGTGGGTTGTCGCTCATCCCACCGTCGACCGCCACGAAGGTCCGTCCGGGGGTGCGCTTGACCGCGAGGACCCGGTAGACGGCGACTCCGGCCGGTCCTGAGACGGCACGGCCCGGCTCGATGACGAGGCGTGGGGCGGGGAGGCCGGCGGCGGCGCAGCTCCCGGCAAGTTCGGCGCGGACCTTGTGGGCGAGGGCGGTGAGGTCGAGGGCGGGCTCCCCGGGACGGTACGCGATGCCGTGGCCGCCGCCGAGGTCGAGCTCCGGCAGGGTGACCCCGTGGGTGTCACGCACCCTCGTCATGAGGCCGACGAGCCGCCGCACGGCCACGAGATACGGCTTGACGTCCGTGATCTGTGAACCCAGGTGGCAATGGATGCCGGTGAGTTCGAGCTGCGGCTGGTCGAGTATCCGGGCGATCGCGTGCTGGGCGTGGCCGTCCCGGAGGGAGAGGCCGAACTTCTGGTCGTCGGAGCCCGTACGGATCTTCCGGTGGCCGCCCGCGCTGATCCCGGGCGTCACGCGGACCATGACCCTCTGGTGGCCGCTGGTACCGACCGCGGCGGCGATGCGCGCGATCTCGGCGGGGGTGTCGATGACGATCCGGCCCACGCCCAGGCGCAGTGCGGTGCCCAGGTCCTGCGGCGACTTGGCGTTGCCGTGGAGCAGGATCCGGTCGGCCGGGAAGCCGGTGGTGACGGCGAGCTCCAGTTCACCGGCGGAGCACACGTCCAGGCCGAGTCCCTCCTCCTCCACCCAGCGGGCGAGGGCGCGGCACAGGAAGGCCTTGGCCGCGTAGTGGATCTCGGCGTCGGGGAAGGCGCTGCGATAGGTGCGGCAGCGTGCGCGTACCTCGTTCTCGTCCAGGACGTACACGGGCGTGCCGTGGCTCTCGGCGATGCCGGTGAGGGACACGCCGCCGACGAGGAGGCCCCCGTGGGGCCGCTCGGTGGTGGATGCGGGCCAGACGGAGAGCGCGTCGGCGCCGGGGGCGGTTCCGGTCGCGGAGCGGGGCCGGGTGTCGAGTGTGGTCATCTCAGGGTCTCCCGTCAGCTCGTGAGCGCGGTCAGGGGCCGCGGCAGCGACTCCGGCAGGAGTACGGAGGTGGTGACGGCCCGGGGAGCCGTCAGTACCGGGTCGATCCTCGGTTCGTGGACGCCCAGCGGCTCCGTCAGTGCCCGCAGCGCGGGTTCCGACAGCCGGATCCAGGGCTGGTCGGCGCCCAGGACGGCCCTCAGCCGTGCCGGGTCGGTGAACGCGACAGCGGTCCTGCCGCCGACCGGCGTGCGGAACAGACGGATCACGAAGCCGCAGGAGCCCGGCCGGACGGGCACGCAGAGGCGTCCGGCCGGGTACGGTTCTCCGGGCTCCGGGTCGTCTCCGTACAGGGCGTCTGCCATGGGTTCCTCCAGAGGAGCGAAAGACTGTCCCCGGCACGGTCGCGCCGGGGGTGTCTTCGACGCTATGCCCGGTGATCACCGCTCCCGGGTCCGCCCTGACGCGCTCCTGACGCGCGGGGGCCGAATGCATACACCCCGCTGACGTGCGTGCGTTCCTCCCGGGGCGCACCCGGCGTCTTGACCCCCACCGCCCCCACCACCCCAGGGCGCACAACCCACGGCGAGCGGCGGGGAGCGAGCGGCACGCGGCGAGCGGCGTTCAGCGAGCGGGACCTCGGCGCCCCGCACGTGTGCATGCCGCCATCGGGGTCACTCCGCTCGCCCGTCGGCGCACCTTCCGGGGCACGATGCCGGCAGCGGCCGGGACGACGGCCGTCCGAGCTTTCCGCAGGTCGGCGGGATGGGCGTATTCCCGCGGAGCCATCGGAGTTCCCATGGCAGCCATTGGATTCCGCATTGGAAAGGTCTCCGGGACGGGGCTACGTTCGAGGACATCGCCACACCGACGGTGCCCGCACCGGGCACCGGGTGGGTGATCACCGCTCTTCGGGCCGGAACCCGGCCCGTACCTCCCGGGAGAACCCTCATGCCCAAGATCCTTTTCGTGTTGACCGGCACCGACTTCTGGACCCTGGCCGACGGTACGAAGCACCCGACCGGCTTCTGGGCCGAGGAGGCGGCCGCGCCGTACGAGGCGTTCACCGCCGCCGGGTACGAGGTCGTCGTCGCCACCCCCGGCGGCGTCGTCCCGACCGTCGACAAGAGCAGCCTCGCCCCGGAGTTCAACGGCGGGCAGGAGGGTGCGGACAAGGTCGCCGCCGTCATCGACTCGCTCGCCGAGCTCCAGCACCCGCTCCGCCTCGAGGACGTGGATCTGGCCGACTACGCGGCCGTCTTCTACCCGGGCGGCCACGGCCCCATGGAGGACCTCGCGGTCGACGCGACCTCGGGCCGGCTGCTGATCGAGGCCCTGAACTCCGGCAAGCCGCTGGCCGTCGTCTGCCACGGCCCGGCCGCGCTGCTCGCCGCCACGAAGGACGACGGCACCAACGCCTTCGCCGGCTACAAGGTCACCGCGTTCTCCAACGACGAGGAGACCCAGTCCGGTTTCGCCGACAAGGCGAAGTGGCTCCTGGAGACCCGCCTCGTCGAGGCCGGCGTCGACGTCCAGGTCGGCGAGCCGTGGGCGCCGAAGGTCGTCGTCGACCGCAACCTCATCACCGGCCAGAACCCGGCCTCGTCCGCCCCGCTCGCGGAGCGCGTCCTGAAGGAACTCGGCTGATACGACCCCGGACAGACCCGGCCGGCCCTGGACGCCGGCCCCGGAGTGCCGCGGACGCCCCCTGACACGGGCCCCGGTGGCCTGACGCCCCGCACCCTGAGGGTGCGGGGCGTCGGTGCGTCGTGCGGGGGCGCTCCCGTCATAGGAATCCCGGTAGGCTTCCCGTGTGAGGCATACGGATCCTGATGGGCCGGTCGGCGTTCCCCGCCCCGGTACGGCGACGCCCGGCGGCGGCAGCACGGGACCGGCGGACCTGAATCTGCTGCGCACCTTTCTTGCGGTCTACCGCTCCGGCTCGTTCACCGCAGCCGCCGGGCTCCTGGGGCTTTCGCAGCCCACGGTGACGACCCAGATCCGCTCCCTGGAGCGGCAGACGGGCCGCGAACTGTTCGAGCGACTGCCGCGCGGCGTCGCCCCGACCACCGTCGCCCACGACCTCGCAGCCCGTGTCGCGGCTCCGCTCGACGCGCTCGCCGCCGCGGCCGGCCATGACACCGAACCCCACGAGCGGGCCGCCCCCGTGCACCTGGCGGGCCCCGCCGAGCTGCTCTGCACCCGCGTCCTGCCGGCCCTGGCACCGCTGGCCGCCGAAGGGGTACGGCTCCGGATCACGCCGGGCCTCACCGAAGCGCTCCTCGACGAACTCCGTTCGGGACGCCATGACTTGGTGATCGCCACCTTCCGGCCGCGGGGGCGCGCTCTCACCGCCGTACCTCTGATGGACGAGGAGTTCGTGCTCGTCGCAGCCCCCACGTGGGCCGACCTCGTCGGGGAGCGGCTGGCGGAGGAGGGCCCGGCGGCGCTGCACTCCGTCCCGCTCGTCAGTTACGCCGAGGACCTGCCGATAGCCCGTCGGTACTGGCGCCACGTCTTCGGCAGCCGGCTCTCCCGCCCCGCCGCCGTCACCGTCCCCGACCTGCGCGGCGTCCTCGCGGCGGTCACCGCCGGGGCGGGCTTCACGGTCCTGCCCCGCTATCTCTGCGAGGCCGAACTGGCCTCGGGCGCCCTCGTGCCCCTGCACCACCCGGATGACCCGCCCATCAACACCGCCTACCTCGCCCAGCGTCCCGGCCGCCCCGCCCACCCCGACGTCACCCGTGTCCGGGACCTCCTGGTGGAGACCGGACGCACCTGGTGACGCCGCCTCAGCACCGTGGCCGCGGCTCGCGGTCGGGCGGCGCCGCTCGCGTACGACCGCTCAAGGCCTGGTCCCGCTGGATGCGGTCCCGGCGGACGGGGTGTCTGCAGACGCGGTCCCGGCGGACGGGGTGTCACCGGACGGGATCCCGGCCGACGACGCCGCGGTCGCGGCCGCGCGCCGCCATGCGGCCTCCCGGAGAAGGCGCAGACCGTTGAGGCCGACCAGGACCGTGGAGCCCTCGTGGCCGAGGACCCCGAGGGGCAGCGGCAGGGTGCCCACGAGGTCCCAGAGCACCAGGCCGGTGATGAACACTCCCGCGATGACGAGGTTCTGCACGACCAGCCCGCGGGCGCGGCGGGAGAGCGCGACGACCGTGGGGACGGTGGCGAGTTCGTCGCGGACGATCACCGCGTCCGCCGTCTCCAGGGCGAGGTCGGAGCCCGCGCGGCCCATGGCGATGCCGGTGTGGGCGGCGGCCAGTGCGGGCGCGTCGTTGACGCCGTCGCCGATCACCAGGACCTTGCGTCCTGTCCTCTCCCACTCCTGGACTGCGGCGACCTTGTCCTGGGGCAGCAGTCCGGCGCGCACGTCGGTGATGCCGACGTCGGCGGCCAGGCGGGCGGCGGCGCGCGGATTGTCCCCGGTGAGCAGCGTCGGCACGGTGCCGGTCAGCCCGGTCAGGGCGGCGACGGTGGCGGCGGCGTCGGGACGCAGCCGGTCCGCGACGCCGAGGACGCCGGCGGGCATGCCGTCGACCCTGACCAGGACGGCGGTGTGCCCGTCCGCCTCCAGTTCGGCCGCAAGGCCCGCGGCCGCGGTGGCGGCCCGTGCGGCCTGTGCGGCCCGTGCGGCCCCTCCGACCCGCGTGTCCTCAACCTCACCCTCGTCCTCAACCTCACCCTCGTCCTCAACCCCGGCCCCGTGCAGGAGCCGGGCGGGGGCGCCGACCTCGACGGTGTCGCCGCCGACGGTTGCGGTGACACCGACACCGGGGGTGGAGCTGAAGTCCTCGGCGGGCAGGAGCCGATGACCGCGTGCCCGGGCGGCGAGGACGACCGCGCGGGCCAGCGGGTGTTCGCTGGGCTGCTCGGCGGCCGCCGCGAGGGCGAGGAGCCGGCCCTCGTCCGCTTCGCACGCGCCGGGGACGGGGCGGACGGCCGTGACCCATGGGGTTCCCTCGGTGAGCGTCCCCGTCTTGTCGAGGGCCACGGCGTCGACCTGCCCGAGCCGCTCCATGACGACGGCGGACTTCACGAGGACGCCGTGCCGGCCGGCGTTGGCCAGGGCGGAGAGCAGTGGCGGCATGGTGGCGAGCACCACGGCGCACGGTGAGGCGACGATCATGAAGGTCATGGCGCGCAGCAGGGCGTCGGTCGGTCCGGCCCCGAACGCGAGCGGTACGAAGAACACCGCGAGGGTGGCCGCGACCATGCCGAGCGAGTACCGCTGTTCGATCTTCTCGATGAAGAGCTGCGTGGGGGCCTTGGTCTCGGAGGCCTCCTCGACCATCCGTACGATCCTGGCGATCACCGAGTCCGAGGCATCCCGCTCGACCTCGACGCGGAGCGCGCCGGTGCCGTTGAGGGTGCCGGCGAAGACCTCGTCGCCGGTCTGCTTGGCCACCGGCAGCGGTTCTCCCGTGATGGTGGCCTGGTCGACCTCGCTCGCCCCCTCCAGAACCCGGCCGTCGGCCCCGATCCGCTCCCCCGGGCGGATCACGACGACGTTCCCGACCACGAGGCAGGCGGTCGCGACGGTCTCCTCGGCGCCGTCGTCGAGGAGACGGGTCGCGGTGGCCGGGGCGAGGTCGAGCAGCCCGCGCACCGAGTCGGCGGTACGGGCGGTGGCCACCGCCTCCAGGGCCCCGGAGGTCGCGAAGATGACGATCAGGAGCGCGCCGTCCAGGACCTGCCCGATGGCGGCGGCGCCGAGGGCGGCGACCACCATGAGCAGGTCGACGTCCAGGGTCTTGTCCTTGAGGGCCTTCAGGCCCTCCCATGCCGGTTCCCAGCCGCCGGTGAGGTAGGTGGCGGCGAAGAGCGGCCCCCACGTCCATGCCGGAGCGCCGAGCAGGTCCAGGGGAAGCCCGACGAGGAACAGCACCAGGGCGGCCAGTGCCCAACGGGCCTCCGGCAGTGCCAGGAGGCGGGTGCGCCGGCGCACGGCCGGAGGTTCGGCGGAGGGCCGTGCGGGCTTGGCGGTCAGGGTGGAGGCCATGACAGAGGGAGTCCTTCACGGGAGGTGTCGTACGTCCCCACCGTACAGGAACACTTGAACATCCTTTCATGTATTCGTTTCCGTAGGATGGCACCCATGGGCCACGGAGTGAACGCACCGGACAGCAGCACGGCACCGCGCACCCGTCTGACCCCGGAGAACGCCCAGCAGGTCGCCACCACACTCCAGGCGCTGTCCACCCCGTCGCGGCTGCTCATCCTGGCCCGCCTGCGCGAAGGACCCTGCGCGGCGACCGAACTGGCGGCGGCCGTGGGCATGGAACAGTCCGCCTGCTCCCACCAGTTGCGCCTGCTGCGCAACCTCGGCCTCGTCACCGGCACCCGCGAGGGCCGCTCCGTCGTCTACGCGCTCCACGACGACCATGTCGCGGGCCTCCTCGACCAGGCTCTCTACCACGTGGAGCACCTCCGCCTCGGCATGACCGACACGGCCGCGGCGACACGCTGACGATCAACGCAGGAGCGGGCCGTACGCCTGGCGCACGGCGAGGGACTCCATCTGCCGCACGGCCGGCAGTGCGGTCCCCACGGCGACGCTCGCCACGATCAGCAGCGTCGTCGCGCTGAGGGCGAACCGCCCGGCGGGCCCGTCGAGCGGGAGGAGGGCGAGCACGGGGGCCAGGGCGACCCCCGTCAGGGCGAGCGCGGCGGTCAGCCCGATCCGCGACTGGACGTACGCGAAGTACTGCGCGGTCTGCGGCCCCGTACGGACGCCGGGTACGAACAGGCCCGACCGCTTCAGCCGGTCGGCGAGGTCGGGGGCGGCGGGCTCGACGCGGGCGCGGAGCCACGTGTACGCGAAGACGACCAGGACGTACACGGGCAGGAGCCACGGCCCGGCCGGCGCGGGCACGAGGAGCAGCAGCGAGGCCGGGATCATCACGACGAAGCCGTCCTGGCCGCCCCTGACGGGGACGTACGTCGGCGTGGGGCCGAGGAGACCACGGCCGACCATCCGCTTGGCCCGCTGCACGGGGACGCGCCGCTCGCTCTGCCGCACGACGACGACCACCACCGTCATGACCACGAGCGCGAGCACCACGGCGAGGGGGAGCAGCGCGCCGCGCGCGCCGCCGGTCTCCCGGGCGGCGCTCGCCACCTGGCCCGGGACGACGGCGGCGAGTTGGGCGAGGAAGAGCACGGAGAGCCCGTCACCGACCCCGCGCGCCGTGATCAGCCCGCTCAGCCCGAGAACGGCCGCCGTGCCCGCGGCCATGGTCGCCACCAGTGCGACGGTCACGATCGGGCCGTCGGCGGGATCGCGGAGCAGCCCCGGACTCCCGGAGCCGCAGATGCCGGCGAGGGGGACGCATCCGTCACCGGCCGCCACCCATACTCCGAGGGCCGCGGCCAGAAGCACGGCGAGCCCTCTGGTCCGGCGCGCGATCACCGCGGCACCCTCGTTGCCGGACGCCGACAGGAGCCGTGTCCGCGGAATCAACGGCCCTGCGACCTCCATGACGAACCGCGCGGCGATGACGGGCACGATCCCCAAGGTGAACACCGACAGCTGCCCGAGGCCACCTCCGGTGAGCAACTCGACCAGCCCATGCAGCCGTTGCCCTGCCCCGTCACCCTCGGCTGCCGCACCGTCGGCCGCCGCCGCGACCCTGGCCGGCGTCTCGCCGCGTACGCCCGGGAGGGGCAGGTTCTGCCCCAGTCGGAACAGCACCACGGCGAGCAGGGTCCACAGCAGTCTCCTCCGCACCTCGGGTACGCGCAGTAAGCGTGCGAGCATGACCGACTCCCCCGTCCGTCCCTGCGGCCCCGGAACCTGCCCGACGGGCGGCCCGGCGGACGGCCAGTAACCGCCCCTCCGAACGCTCGCCGTTGTTGGACACGCAGTCAACTCCCCCATAGGGAAGTGCCGACGGCGGTCTGCGTACCTGCATGTGCCGGAGGAAACCTGCGTACGTCGTCGGTGTGTTCACCGTCCGGCCGCGAAGGCCACGACGGCCGCGAAGTCAGCCGGGGGCGGATACCGTCAGCAGACCGTACCGGGGCGGACGGCGGTGGCCTTCAGGAGGTCACGCACCAGGTCGAAGTCGATGTGCTCGGGCTTCCGGAACCGCAGGCACCCCTTACCCATGTCCTGTTCCGCCAGCCGCTCCGTGAAGGCGTCGCGGACGTCGCCGCGCATGAGGTAGAAGGAGATGTACTGCTTCTGGCCGGCGAAGGCGATCTCGGCGACGCCGTCCCGCTCGTAGACCGGCATGCCGTACGCCATCGACTCCGTGAAGCCGACCAGCTCCTCCCGGCACAGCTCCCGCAGCCGCGCAAGCGCCTCCCGCCGGGGCGCGGGCACCTCGGCCAGGTATCCGTCGACGTCTTCAGCACTGCTCTGGACCATACGGCGAGCCTACCGACCGGGCGCCTCGGCAGCCCGCCCACCGGCAGAGCTTCGAGCTCGACGCACGTCGGCATGTGAACATCACGTTGCCGCCGAGCCCCGGACCGACCGGCGTACGGACGCGTTCCGGTACCGTCCGGGCGACGGGGACAGAGAAACGGGGAACCCGGTGGACTGGACGGTGTGGGCGGGCCTGGCCGCAGGCCTGCTGATCGCGGTGGTGACCGCTCCGGTCGGCGTGTCCGGGGCGGTGTTCCTGCTGCCGCTCCACCTGAGCGTCTTCGGCGTACCGAACCCGGCGATCACTCCGACGAACCTCCTGTACAACGTGGTGGCCGGGCCCGGCGCCCTCTGGCGCTACCGCCGCGACGGCACGCTGCGCGGCCCTCTGACCCGGCGCCTGATCGCCGGCACCCTGCCGGGAGTCGTCCTCGGCGCCGCGATCCGCGTCTACGCCCTCCCGGGCCCGGGCGTCTTCCAGCTGCTGGTCGCGGTCCTCCTGCTGCCTCTCGGACTCTGGTTGTGCGCCCGCACCCTCGTCCCCGCGCGCCGCGACCACGCCCCCGCCCGCCGTACTCCCGCCCCCGCCCGCACTCTCGCCGCTGCGCGCACACCGGCCCCCGCGCACGCTCTCACCCCCGACCGGGACCAGCCGCTCGACGCCGCCGTCGCACCGGCGGAGCCGCGCCCGGCGGTGCTCACCACGCTGGCCGTGGGGGTGGGGGTGTTCGGCGGGATCTACGGCATCGGCGGCGGCTCAGTGCTCGGGCCGGTCCTGGCCGCCCGCGGCCTGCCCATGAGTCGGGTGGCGCCGGCCGCGCTCGCCGCCACGTTCGCCACGTCCCTCGTCGGTGCCGCTGCGTACGTGGTGCTGTCCCTGGCCGAATCCGGTGACGTCGCCCCCGACTGGTGGCTCGGCCTGGCCTGCGGGCTCGGCGGACTGGTCGGCGGCTATCTCGGCGCCCGCCTCCAGCCCCGCCTGCCCGAGAGGGCGCTGCGTCTGCTGCTCGGCATGCTGGCCGCCGCGATCGGCGCGTTCTACGCGGCTCGGACGGCCGGACTGCTCTGATCCGCCTCGGCGTCGGCCAACGGCCACGGCGACGGGCGCGACGGCGAGGGTGTCACGGACGAGGGGTCTCACGACAGCCCGACGGCGCCCGCACGAGGTGCGGGCGCCGTCGACAGCGGGTCGCCGTCAGGAAGGAGACAAGCTCGCCGGAGTGAGCCGAGGCTCAGCCCCGGACGATGTTCTCCGCCTGCGGACCCTTCTGGCCCTGGGTGATGTCGAACGTCACGGCCTCGCCCTCGGTCAGCTCGCGGTACCCGTTGCCCGAGATGTTGGAGTAGTGGGCGAAGACGTCCGGTCCACCGCCGTCCTGGGCGATGAAGCCGAAACCCTTCTCGGAGTTGAACCACTTCACGGTGCCGCTGGCCATGCTCGTCCTTCTGGTCAGTCCGGCGACGGTCCGGGGTGGGACCGTCGCGACGCCCTTCCACGGGCGCCACTTCCGTCTTCCCCCGACTCATCGCCCCCTACACCCACCGATCCGATCTTGTTACATCCGATGGGGTGACCTCCCGAACCGATGGCGGGGGACACGCCGGTGAGGCGGCGGCCGCCACGTGGCCTTCGGTCCCACGACACCCACCCGTACCTGGGCCGACTGGGCAGACAACCGGCCCGCATCGAGATGCGGGGCGCCCTCGCAACCGCCCGTGCGGGGACGTCGGGTGGCGCCTCGCCCGATCGGAGCAGCCGTGAGGTGGGAACGCGCGTCGGCGATCAGATCGCGGCCGCGCCGGTGGGCGAAGGCACGCTGTGAGGGCGGAGGACCATGAGTTCGTCCTCCGGCGTCGCCACCATGGCGAAGGGGAACCGGTCGAGTTCGAGGCAGAGGGCGATGTCGTCGGGGTGCGCTCCCTGGCGCACGCCCTCCTTCAGCTCGGTGGCGGCGCGCGAAGCGCCGGCGCGGCGGAGGAACTCGGCCGGGTCCGTCGCGGTCCCGGTCGCCCTCCGGGCGATGTACTGCGCGCACGCCAGGTCTTCGTCGGCCCGGCCGTCCTCGCCGGTGACCACGAACGTGACTTCGTCGCCGCCGTGCGACCGAAGGACCCGTGCCGTCGCCTCCGCCACCACGAAACCGGCGCACAGCACCAGCGACGCATCCTTGACCGCGAGGGCGCCGACCGTCCCGGCCGTGGTCTTCTGCACGACGGTCCGCCCGCCGAGGTCGACGGACCGCAGCAGACCCGGGGAGTTGACGGCGTCGAAGCCGGGCGCGGGCGGACCGTCCTTGAGCGCCACCCAGTCCGGGTGACGGGCCTTGAGCGCCAGGGCGTCGTCCAGCGACTCGGCGAGAACGATCTTCTCCGCGCCCTGGGCGAAGGCCCAGGCGGCCACCGTGTAGGCGCGCATGACGTCGATCACGACCGCCACGGACGGGGCTTCAGCAAGCTCGGCGATACCAAGGAATCGGGCGTCCATCCGATCATGATCGCGCATGGCCGACGCGAACGGCCCCGACCGTGGCGGGCATCACGTCGGCCGGCTCACCGGGGCGACCGGGGCCGAGCCGAATGCCCGCGTCAGCACGCGCTCCAGTGGTCGAGATGCCCCACGGAGGGTCTCCGTCAAGGGAGTTACGGATATCCACCCGGCGGACGGGCCATCGCCCTGAGGTCGGGCCCGGGTCATGCGGCACTGCGAGGAGGCCGGCTGCGGGACGCCGACCGGCCGAACCTGTCCGGTCGATCACGGTCGCAGACGGCAGACCGCCGACATACGGTATGCGTGGTCCGCCCTGCCTGCCCAGCCCGACACAGCCCAGCCCGGTTCACCCGCCCTGCCCTGCCCGCCCAGCTCACCCCCTGCCCTGCCCGCCCAGCTCGCCCGGCCGGCCCGATCGCCGCCCAGTCCGCCCGGCCTGTATGTACGCCGCAGCCGTAGTCCGACCCCACAGCGTCGAAACCCTGACGCGACAAGAGGAGTCCGCGATGGGAACGTACGAGGATGTCTTCCGCGCCAGCACGGAAGACCCCGAGTCCTTCTGGCTCGACGCCGCCGAGGGAATCGACTGGGACGTCGTTCCACGGCGGGCCCTGGACTCCTCGGGCGCTCCCTTCTACCGCTGGTTTCCCGACGGGCGGCTCAACGTCTGCTTCAACGCGCTCGACCGGCATGTCGAAGCCGGCCGCGGCGACCAACCTGCGCTCGTCTACGACTCCCCCGTCACCGACACCCGGCGCACCTACAGTTACGCGCAGCTGAGAGACGAGGTGGCGGCCTTCGCCGGGGCTCTCGCCCAGCTCGGTGTGGGGCGAGGCGACCGGGTGGTGATCTACATGCCGATGGTTCCGGAGGCCGCCGTCGCGATGCTGGCCTGCGCGCGCATCGGCGCGGTCCACTCGGTCGTCTTCGGCGGGTTCGCCCCGCGTGAACTCGCCCTCCGCATCGACGACGCCGCGCCCAAGGTCGTCGTCTCCGCCTCCTGCGGCATCGAGGGCAAGCGTGTCCTCGCGTACAAGCCGCTGCTCGACCAGGCGATCGAACTCGCCGCCCACAAGCCCGAGAAGAGCGTGATCCTGCAGCGGCCGCAGGCGCCGGCCGAGCTGGGACCCGACGACCTCGACTGGGCCGATCTGGTGTCCGCCGCGCCGCCGGCCGCGTGCGTCCCCGTGGCGGCGAACGATCCCCTGTACGTCCTCTACACCTCCGGGACCACCGGAAAGCCCAAGGGAGTGGTGCGTGACTGCGGCGGCTACGCGGTGGCCCTGCACTGGTCGATGGGCGCCGTGTACGACATCGGCCCGGGCGAGACGATGTTCACCGGATCCGACGTGGGCTGGGTCGTCGGTCACTCGTACATCGTCTACGGTCCCCTGCTCGTCGGCGCCACGACCGTCCTGTACGAGGGCAAGCCGGTCGGCACGCCGGACGCGGGGCAGTTCTGGCGCGTCGCGGCCGACTACGGCGTCAAGACCATGTTCACGGCGCCCACCGCCTTCCGGGCCATCCGCAAGGAGGACCCCGAGGGAACACTCGCCGCGGACCACGACCTCTCCCGGCTGCGCTACCTCTTCCTCGCCGGCGAGCGCCTCGACCCCGAGACCTATCGCTGGGCGAGCGCTCTCCTGGACGTCCCGGTGATCGACCACTGGTGGCAGACGGAGACCGGCTGGCCCATCGTCGCCAACCCGGTCGGGATCGAGGCCGCCCCCGTCAAACCCGGCTCCCCCACCCGCCCGCTGCCCGGCTGGGACGTCCGCGTCCTCGACCCGTCGGGCCGGCAGGCGCCCGAGGGCGTCGACGGCGCGATCGTGGTCAGACTGCCCCTGCCGCCCGGGGCGCTCCCCACCCTCTGGAACGACGACGACCGCTACATCGCCTCCTACCTGTCCGCCTACGACGGCTACTACCTCACGGGCGACAGCGGGCACATCGACGACGACGGCTATGTCTTCGTCATGGGCCGCACCGACGACGTCATCAACGTCGCCGGACACCGGCTGTCCACGGGCAGCATGGAGGAGGCCCTGGCCGCCCATCCCGACGTCGCCGAGTGCGCGGTCATCGGGGTCGCCGACCCGCTCAAGGGACAGGTGCCACGGGGCTTCGTCGTCCTGAAGGCGGGCGCCGCCCGCGAACCGGGCGAGGTCGAGGGCGAACTCGTCCAGCTCGTACGCGACCGCATCGGCGCCGTCGCCTCGCTCAAGGACGTGGCGGTCGTGGCCGCCCTGCCCAAGACCCGCTCGGGAAAGATCCTCCGCAGGACGATGCGCGGCATCGCGGACGGCCGCGACGAACCCGTCCCCTCCACCGTCGACGACGCGAGCGTCATCGAGGCGCTGCGTCCCTTCCTCCGGCGCGACAGTCCCGGTGGTCCCAGCGGGCCCAGCGGCTCCGGCGGCCCCGGCGGCCCCAGCGGTCACACTTCGTGAGCGCGTCCCGTCCGCTGTCGGACCCCGCCGGGGCGAGGCCGCCGAGGCGACGGCCTCACCGGCCTCGCCGGACACCGGACAACGGCCGCCGCGGACACCTGGCTCATGGGCGCGTCACGCCGCCGCGGGCCGCGCGTGCGGGGCGATCCGGGTGGGGCCGACGACCGTCATCGGGGTCCCCAGGCCTTCGCACAGACGGCGGGCTCGGGCGAGCACGCTGAGTGAGGCCGGGGAGGGGTCGGAGGTGGGCAGCTGTATGCGGACGTGCCGCGGGCCATGAGCGGCCAGGAGCGTCTCGATGTGCAGGGCGACCGCCGCGCGGCCGGTGACATCGAGGTCGCGCAGGAGAGTCACGTGCAGGACGCGATCCTCAAGGACATGGCTGATGAGCATGAACCCTCCTGCCACACGTCGGTCCGCCCTCTGCCTCGGTCCTCCGTGGGCGGGAGGAGGCAACGGGTGGTGGACCCAGTATCCGACAACCGCTCCGCAGTGGCGCGCGGGGCGCCTCGACGACGGCGGTACGGGCGTGCGGGACGCCTCACCGGCAGCCGTACGGTAGCGGGCGAGCGGCCTACGCCCCGGTTTCGGCGCATTCCCTGCGGGCACCTGCCCGGTAGAGGCACCCATCGCGGCGAAGGGGCTGTGGGCCATGTCCACCGGAACGATTCTGGCCATCGTCATTCCGGCCGCGGTGCTGATCGTCGTGATTGCGTCGGCGTTCGCGCTGGACTTTCGGCGTCGGCGCCGGCTGCGCGAACGCTTCGGCCCGGAGTACGGCCGTACGGTCGACGAGCCGGGCAGCCGGCGGGCGGCCCCGGACGACCTCGGAGAGCGCGAGGAACGGCACGCCTCCCTCGACAGCCGGCCCCTGCCGGACCACGTGCGGGAGCGCTACCTGCGGGAGTGGCACGGCGTGCAGGGGCAGTTCGCCGACCGGCCGGAAGCGGCGGTCCACGACGCGGACCGGCTGGTGAACGTGCTCATGCGGGAGCGGGGATATCCCACGGAGGACGTCGAGCAGCGGCCGCGCGATCTGCCCGTGGAGCACGGCCGTGCGCTGGAGCACTTCCGGGAGGCCCACGAGACCGCGCTGCTCGCCGCCGCGCACCGGGCCACCGCGGAGCAGCTGCACGGAGCCATGGCCCACTACCGAGCCCTCTTCGACGAACTCCTCTCCGACGGGGACGAGGCCGGTCCCGGAGCCCCCGAGCGGTAGGACCGCGGCACGCGCGACCGTCCTCCGTCGGGTCGCGCCCGCCCTCCAGGCGACGACCTCCGCGTCGGTGAAGGCCTGCGTGGCCTCCGTCTCCCGCTCCACGTGGTGGCCAGCAGGGTGTCCGGCTATTCCGACGGCGCCTCCCGGTCGGCCCCCACGGTCGCGAACGGCCCCGTCCCGAGGTGGTGGAGAAGGTCGGTCGCGTCGTCGTACACGGCGGAGGCGCCCGCCTGTTCCAGGTCCGAGCGCGGAATGCCGCCGCACAGGAGGCCCACGCAGACCACGCCGGCGTGCCGCGCGGCCTTCATGTCCCACACGCTGTCCCCGACGAGCACAGCGCGTTCCGGGGCCACTCCGACCAGCGAGAGCGCGTGCTCGACCGGGTCCGGCGCGGGCTTTCCCTCCTCGACGTCGTCGGCCGTGGCCGTCGCCGAGATCGCCGCATCCGCGTCCACGGCCGCGCGCAGGGCCGCCAGCTCGCGGTCCTTGGCCGAGGTCACCAGGACGACCTTCCAACCGCTGCCCGCGAGGGTGCTCAGCAGCTCACCCGCACCGTCGAAGGCCCGGAGCCGCTCGAAGTACGCCCCGTACAGGGTGTCGTGGGCGGCGCTGATGCGATCGTCCCGGGACCGGTCCCGGTCGGGTCCGAGCAGGTGCTCCAGGAGCTTCTCTCCTGGCAGGCCGATCGCTCGGTGGACGGCGTGCGTGGGGACGTGGTGTCCGCCCTGACGCAGGCCTTCCCACCAGGCGACGACGTGCAGGGCGTTGGAGTCGACGAGGGTTCCGTCGACGTCGAAGAGGGCGGCGCGGTCCATGTCCTCGACTCCTTGCAAGGCTTGCGTTCGTCCCCCTGAAGCCACCCGTCACACACGGCTGTTCATCACAGGCGCTGTCCCTCACAGGCCGCTACCCTCACGGGTGGTCATCGGGCGTCCGTTCCATCTTGCTCGCGGCCCTGCCTGCTCCGCCTCCTCCGCCTCCCCCACGGGTCACGGACACTCCACGGTCACCCTCGCGGGTACCCGGCGAAGCACGTCTCATGCCTACTTCGATCACTCCGCGGAAGACCTGATGGGACGGCGTCACCCGTCCGGAACCCGGTCCGGAGAGTTGTCCGGGGGACGCCCCGGCCGATCCCGCGGACGGCGAGCCGCCCGGGAGCCCTCGACATGACCGTCCTCGATCCGCCCGTGACCACGGCGCCCGCCGTGCCCGAGGCACACGGAGACGTTTCGCACGCCGTACGCCGACGGATGCCGGGAGGCGGCACTGCGCAGCTGCCCCGCGCCGCGGAGATCGCGCGCTGCTCCCCGTACGGAGGGAATCTGCAGGTCGCCCTGTTTCTCTGCTACGCATCGCCGCGACGTGCCTCCTGGGGGACAGGCTCGGCAGTCACCTCGTGGGCTCCTGGTCACACCACGAGGGCGCCCCCCGGAGGGATTCTTCGGGCGGCGACGCCCTCGCACCCATATCGCAGCCAGATGCGGGCAGACGCAGTACATGAGGTGACGGGACGCGTGGGCTCCGCCCGTATCGGGCCCGCGGCCCGACACGTGCGCGGCCCACCTCCAGAGAGCGAGGCACATCATGATCCTTCTTGGAGTCATTCTGCTCGTCATCGGACTCATCGCCGGCATCTCGATCCTGTGGACCATCGGCGCCATCCTGGTCGTCATCGGCGCCATCCTGTGGATCCTCGGAGCCCTCGGACACGCGGTGGGAGGCCGACGCCACTACTGGTAGGCGTTCTCCCGTGTGGTGATCCGTCGGCGATCGCGTCCATCGGGCGACAGCGCGGACTCGGGGCGCACGCACCACAGGACCCGGCCGAGGCGCCGCCAGGCGCGGCCGGGTCCTGTGGTGCGTGGGCGTGAGGACTCCGACGGGCCCTGTCGGGCCCTGAAGGTGGTCAGTGGTCCTCCGCCGGTGGTGACCGAGTCCTTCCTGGTCCTACCGTGGAGAGAGCAGCGAATCCCTGGAGCGCGCCATGCTCGTCCTTCCGAGCGCAGCAGGGGGGCCGATGATGCCGGGCACCGCTCGCGCGCCGGACAGCTGATGAGCGCCCGTCCCGCTGGGCGTCGATCTCTCTTCGAGCGCATACGGAGCGTGATCCGCCGGCAGCGCGCCGGGCACCGGTGGGGTCCCGTCGCCGAGCTCGAACTGTGGCAGCGTTCGCTGGGGTTCGCGGCCCTCGGATTCCTCACTCTGGTTCCGCTGCTGATCGTCGTGTCCGCGGCCGGGGCGGGTAGCGGCAAGGGGTTCGCGCAGTGGCTCGGTGACGGGCTCGGGGTCTCCGAGCCCGCCAGACTGGAGATCGAGCGGCTCTTCGCGCTACCCGGCCAGGTGCGGCGGACCACGACGGCGTTCGGCCTCGCCCTGCTCGCCGCGTTCGGGCTCTCGTTCGGCACCGTGGTGCAGAGCGGCTTCGAGAAGGTCTGGGACCTGCCCCCTGCCCAGTGGCGGGCCCGATGGCGACATGTGCTGTGGCTGACCGTCCTCCTGGGGGTCCTGTATCTGGTCGCCGTCGTCGACTTCTGGCGCCGGGGTCCGACCGGCGGTGTCGTCACCGTGCTGAGCGGCATCCTGTTCTTCTGGTGGTCGCAGCGCCTGCTGCTCGGGGGCAGGATCGCGTGGAGGGCCCTGCTGCCCGGTGCGGTGGCCACCGTGCTCGGGCTGCTGGGGCTCCGGGTGTTCTCCCGGCTCGTCTTCTCGCCGCTGATCGCGTCGAGCGCCGTCTCCTACGGGCCGTTCGGTGCATTCCTGGTCATCGAGACCTGGCTGGTCGCGGTGGGCGTGGTCGTGTTCGGCGGTGCGCTGGCCGGTCGCCTGTTCGCCGACGAGCTGCCCCGTGTGACGCACGCGCTGAAACGGCGGAAGTGACCCCCGTCGGAGATCGCGGGCATGGGCTGCCGAGGCCGGGGCAGGCGGAGTACAGGCGGGCACACCACTCGCCGCGCACGAAGCGCAAAGCACAAGGCACGAAGCACTAGGCACGAAGTACGAAGTACGAAGTACGGAAAGGGGGGACGGCGGGGAACCACGCGCCGTCCTCTGCCTACCGGAGGAGTTGTTTTCGCGTGACCGAGCACATCTGGAGCTACAAGTCGACCACGGGCCACCTGGCCGGAACCGATCTGACCGGCTACAAGGTCGAGGCGACCGACGGCAGTATCGGGAAGGTGGACAAGCACTCCGACGAGGTCGATGACGCCTATCTGGTCGTGGACACCGGCCCCTGGATCTTCGGCAAGGAGGTCCTGCTGCCGGCCGGCACCGTCGTCCGCGTCGACGTGGACGAGCGGAAGATCTTCGTCGACGGGACCAAGGAGCAGATCAAGGACGCTCCCGAGTTCCACCGCGACACCCACTTGGCGGACCCCGCCTACCGCCAGGAACTGGGCTCGTACTACATGCTGGGCGGCCCGTTCGGCAACCGCCTGGTCTGAACCCCCGCGCGACGGAGGGCCCGAACTCGACGAGTTCGGGCCCTCCGTCGTCCGCACGCGGAGGTGGAGTCCGGTCCTCTCGACGTCACGACCGCACACTCACCCTTCGAATCAACTGTCCTTCCGAGCAAGTGAGTTAATGAACTTTGGCGTGTCAGGTACATGACTTACAGGGTCCCTGGCGCATACCGTCGGAAGGCCCCGGAGGATCGGCGATGCGACCGCCCCAGGTCGCCCCGTACCAGCGCCGCTCCTCCCGCACTCTCGGGCCCGCCGGGTTCCGAGTCCCCCACGAGTGAAGGAGCAGCATGTCGCTCTGCACATGGCTGAAGAGGGCCACCGTCGGCGTCGCGGTCGTCCTCGCCACGGCAACGGCCACCACGGCGAACGCCGCACCCGCGCCGACGGCGGAATCGTCGGCGGTGAGCGCCTCGATCCCGGACGGGTCCACGGCGCGCGCGGCAGCGGTGGTGACACTTCGTTATGACGACAGCCGGGCCGGAGGCTGGGAGGCCGCCATCGCCGCGGGTGTCGCCTCGTGGAACGCGAACGTCGACAACGTGAAGCTGGTCGAGGCCGCGCCGGGCACCCGGGCGGAGATCGTGATCGTGGCGACCACCGGCTGGCCCCAGGCCACGCTCGGGCCCGTCCGCCCGGGCAGGCAGGTCCGTGTCGAACTCGGCAGTCAGGCCGTGAGCCAGGGGTACGACAAGACCCGTATCGCCGCGCATGAACTCGGCCACAGCCTGGGCCTCCCGGACACGAAGCCCGGACCGTGCTCGCAGCTGATGTCGGGGTCGAGCGCCGGTACGGCGTGCGTGAACGCGATCCCCAACGCGACCGAGCAGGCCCGGGTGGAGTCCGCGTACGCCAACGGTGCCGCCGCGCGCATCTTCACCGACGGCCGCACCCTCGTGGACGCCCCGTAACGCCGTAACGCCACCGCCCCGTCACACCACCACCCCGTCACGCCGTCGTCCCCCGACACCGACACCTCGCCGTACGGGCTCCGCGCACGCGCGCACGGCCCGTACGACAGAACTCCGTTGCCCGCTGTCGGGCCCGGTGAGAGCATCAAGGTCCAACGGCCCGCCTCGTCTCATCTACGCTTCACCACGCAATTGAGCGAGCGCGGGCCGTTGCCATGTTCACCTCTCCGGACATCGCGGGTTCGTGTCCCAGAGTCGAATGGCGGTCATGGTTTGACGTACACAACAGAGCCGACGGAAGCCCGCATCGAGGACGCGGGCAACATCCTGGTGGCGCCTTCGACCTGGCGGGACCAGGACGTGATCAGGGACTTGGCCAGGGACTTCTTCGGGTCCACGGTCACGCCCGAGGACCTCGCCTCCGGTGCTGCCGACCTCGCGCGGAGGACCGTCTACGTATGTGGCGATGTTTCCGCGATCAGCGACGACCAACTGCGCCGGGCAGAGCGGGTGTTCGTCATCCGTGAGCTGTCACACGGTCACGCCGGGGACGCCGGGGACGCCGACGAACCGCGGACCCTCGTCGGCCTCGGCCGCGTTCCCCTCCGTGTGCACGGCGCGGGCGTGTTCTACCGCCGCTTCTTCGACCTCGACACCGATCATTTCGGACGGATCGGCACGGAACACGCCTTTCAGTCCCTGACGGAGTCCGACAAGCCCGGAACAGCCCACCGCAGCGGGATCTATCTGACGCCCGTCACACGGGACGGCGACGCACTGCGTTTCCACCTGCTCCGGTGCTCCACGAATCTCTCGGGGCCGACCGAGACCTTCCGCCCGACCGACGCGGAGATCGTCGGGGCTCTGAACCGCGAGGCCGCCGCCGTGTTCCGGGACCACGCACCGCTCAATCACGTCCTCGCCCAGATCTACCACAACACCCTTGCCACCGCCGAGCGCAAGCAGTCCAAGGCCAAGATCTCGGCCCATGCCGACAAGACCAAGGACATGCCCGCCAACGGCATCATGGCCTTCTGCACCTTCTACGACGGGCTCGACAAGCTGCAGCCGCTCGCCGAGGACCCCTTCGACCACGGCGTGAAGAGCACCAGCGGGCTGACCACACTCCGCCTCCGCCTCAAGGAGCGGACGGGAGAGCAGGACGAGGGCGGATCCACGCTCCCCGCGCAGTTCACGGTGACCCTGTATCCCGGCTCCGTGTTCTTCATGCCGCTGTCCACCAACCGCCTGTACACACACGAGATCCGCCCGTCGTCGTTGAACGCCGAGTCGCTGCCGACACGCCTGGGATACGTGGTGCGTTGTTCGAGCACCGAGGCCGTTCACAGGAACGGCCAGACGTTCCTCGACAGGGACGGGGATCTGGTGAGACTGGAACCGCCCACGCAGGACGGTATGGACGACCTGCGCAGGCTGTACGCCGAGGAGAACAGGACCTCGTCCTTCATCGACTACGGCGAGAAGTTCCCCTTCAGCATGAACACGGGAGACTACGTTGCCCCCCGAGTCTAGGATTTCGGACGAGGTCCGCTCGTACTCCCTGCCGACCGGGGAGAACCTCTTCGCGGAGCTGTCCGCGTCGGCTCTCCTGGAAGACGTGGGAAAGGGCCGGCGAGGAGCCACGCTCACCAAGGTCGACGAGGTGCATGGTGTGCCTCTCGTCCGCACGACGACTCGCTACGGCAACCCGACGCAGCGTTTCCGAGCAGTGCACGAACGGCTGGCGCGGCGGATTCAGGAACGTGCGGGGCTTCCGGTCGAATTCAACAACGCCCTCATCGAGAGCTACACGAACGCCTACACCACCATGGGCGGCCATTCCGACCAGGCCCTCGATCTGGCCGATGGGTCGTTCATCGCCGTCTTCTCCTGCTATCGGCATCCCGAAGCGGGCCCGCCGAGGAAACTGGTCGTCGCATCGAAGGAGTCCGTCGTCGAGCCGTACGAGGTCCCTCTCGCCCACAACAGTGCCGTCGTGTTCTCCATCGCATCGAATCGGCGTCTCCGGCACAGGATCGTGCTGGAGAAGCCCGTCCCGGCGGCGGACAACGAATGGCTGGGGGTGACCTTCCGAACGTCCAAGACCTTGCTCCGGTTTCGCGACGGAGACGCCCGTCTCCCCCAGGGTGCACGGCTCGTGGCGGCCGATGAGGAACAGAGCCGGGAGTTCTACCGGCTGCGGCGGCGCGAGAACAAGGAGACGGACTTCGTCTATCCCCCGCTGACGTACACCCTCAGCGAGAGCGATCTCATGCCGCCCGTCTGACGCCTCAGAAGCGCACGGAGGGCCGGTTCACCGCGGTGAGCGGGAGCCGCACGGTCAGCAGGAGGCGAGACGCCGTCACCAGAGCAGGCCGAAGGACAGCCACGCGCTGAGCAGCAGCACGAGGAGCTCGGCGATCAGTACGAGGGCTGTCTTGCAGATCACCGCGACCACCCAGGCCGCGTGGGTGGCCTGGTGGGGCCGGACCGGGTCGTACGTGACGGAGATCGTGGGCGCACCCGAGCCGCCGGAATACTGGTGGGGAACGCCGGCGGCATCGTTGTAGTAGTACAAGGGGCCCGAACCACTTCGCCCGACCCGCTCGGCCTCCACGGTGACACCGTGCCGGGCCAGGCGCCTCCGGAGCGCCACCTTCTCCAGGGTTGCGGCGCACCCGGCCAGGCCGACGAAGAGCCCGACGAACCCGGCCACCACGCCGATCACGCGCGCGCCATGGACAGCGCCGACCCACACCGCGTAGCCGATGCACGCCAGGACGACGAGCCCGAGGACGGTGAACCGGACCCAGGGCACGCCTTCGGGGGGCGCGGCATGGTCCCTGACGATGCTGGCGCTGCCGGCCGGGTCTCGCTGCTCGGGCAGGGCGTTGCCGAGACGGGTGACGAAGGCGGCGGTCGCGTCCGGGTCGATGCCCTCGACGAGGTGGCTCTCCCCGTCGGTGAGCATGATCTCCATGCTACGAGCGTCGGATTCCGTGACGCGGACCTCAGCCATGGCCGCGAGAGGGACGGCGAACACCTCTGACGCACGGGAGATCTCGAGCGCGCCGGTGCCGAGCGTGAGGTACACATGGCGGCCGTTGAATTTATGAATGGAGCCCATGCAGCCGATCATGGGGCAAGTGGGTCCTGTCCTGCACCGCAAAAGGTGTCGGTTGCGCGACGGTTTCCGTTCCGGACCGTCCATCAGTACGCATTCGAGGGGCGCACCGCGGTACGCACGTCGTGCCGGCGACACGGACGCCTTGCCGCTCACCCGCAGACGAGGGCGACGCCACGAAGGGGTCGTGGCCCTCGGGGCGTTCATGCGCCACCCACTACCCCCCGCGCCACGTTCCTTCTCACCCTTCGATGTTCCCTGGTCAGGATGGCCAGGCGGGTGCGGGCCGGGCGACGTCCTCATGCAGGCGCATGTGTACGGGGCGAAAGCGGGGGCACGCGAACCCTCGGAGGTTGATACCCATGGTTCCCCTGCTTCTCGTCCTGCTGCTGATCCTGCTCCTCTTCGGCGCGGGATTCGCACTGAAGGTTCTCTGGTGGGTCGCCATCGCCGTGCTGGTCCTGTGGCTGGTCGGCTTCGTGGCCCGACCCAGGGGCGGTGGCGGGCGCTGGTACCGCTGGTAGCGCCGGGCATCCGCCGGCTTCTGCGGCGGTGTGCTCGCACATGACGCTGTGGCCGCTCCCTTGGGGGGCGGCCACAGACGTTCGTAGGGGGACGTGGACATGGCGTACGGCCGTGGCGAGGAAGACCGGTCCTGGGCCTTCCGGAGCTTCCCTGCGTCGACTTCGGCGACGTCCTCCTCCACGTACGCCCTGTACGAACCCGTTCCGCGGGACGTGGGGCGGGAGACCGTTCGGACGAAGAGTGGTTCCGATGCCGAGGACAGGATCAACTGGAGCATGGTCAGCGCCGATTCCGCTGTTCGCCCTTGGCTCCGTCCAGAGTGAAGCGCCCCGTTCAAACGCACCTCAAGCCGAGTCCGGCGGCTGGGCGGCTGCGGCTGCGCGGCGGTATTCCTCGTTGATGCGCTGGGCCTCTTCGAGCTGGTCCTCGAGGACGATGATGCGGCAGGCGGCTTCGATGGGGGTGCCCTGGTCGACGAGTTCTCGGGCGCGGGCGGCGATGCGCAGCTGGTAGCGGGAGTAGCGGCGGTGGCCGCCTTCCGAGCGCAGCGGGGTGATGAGACGGGCCTCGCCGATGGCGCGGAGGAATCCTTGTGTGGTGCCGAGCATTTCGGCGGCCCTGCCCATGGTGTAGGCGGGATAGTCGTCGTCGTCGAGACGGCCGAACGAGTCATCTGCTGTCATTTGCACCTCTCTGGGAAACGCGTCGAGGGGCCCTGGTGCCGTACTGGCACCAGGGCCCCGAAGGAACTACTACACCACCTGCCGGCCCTGATACTGCGCCGGGGTTCTGTGTCCGCGTGCCCGACCGGAACAATGCCGGGGGGTGCGGGGATCGCGATTGCTTGACCGGAGACCACACTCCACCGCCGCACCGATCCTGCGAACTGCGCTGCGAACTGCGACTACCTGTGCTGCGTGTGCCGGCAGTCCGTCTCTGCCAGGCTCTGCGGTCTCTCTCCGTTACGAGAGAAACCATAGCTACGCCACCCCGTCCACCGGTACGCGAGAGGGCCCGCCCGGCGGGTGCCGGGCGGCCCCTCTCTGCTGTCCGATTGTCAGCTCACGGTCGCCCGTGGGGCTCGGTCACGCCGCCGCCGGGGCACCGAGCATCGCCGAGGCCTGCTTGAGGGGGTCGAGGCCGCGGGCGGGCGCGGTGTTCTCGGGCAGGCCGCGGCAGGTGAAGCCGAGCTTGGTCATGGCGCGGAGCACCTCACCGGCGCTGAAATCGCGCCGGTCCTGGCGTGTGATGACCTGGCCGACCTGCTTGACGGGGTAGGTGCGGCGACCGATGATCACGGACTCGCCGACGACCTCCTCGGGCTTGACGCCCTTCATGGTCTCCAGGACGCCGCTCTTGGTGAGGTCGAACGGGAAGCGGGCAATGACACAGCGCACGATGCCTCACAGGGAGAGAAGGGGAGTGGTTCCGCCGTGGTGAGGCGGTTCATACGAGGGCGAGGACGGGCGTGGGGGCGCCCGGGGTGTCGTCCTGTTCACCCGTGACGGAGGGGGTGACGAGCGCTCGGAGACGTGGGGACCGCGCGGTCGTCGGGGCGACGGTCGAGGTGGGCACTCCGGGCACCCCGCCGTCGGCGGAGAGGTCTCGCAACTGGAGCCGGTCCGTGTAGGCGGCGCTGTCGCGGACGGTGACAAGCTGCACCCGGGTGACGAGTCCGGTGCGCTGCCCGTCGTTGTCACAGACGAGCAGATGTCCGGTCCGGGCTCCGGCCATGACGGACAGGGCGACCTCGACGGTCATGTCGTCCCCGACCTGCGGTCCGGCCGTGTCCACGGCGGCGGCCACCACGGTTGGCACAGGGGTGGGGGACGTCGAGCGGGGCTGCATCTGGACGAGCGTCACAACGTGCCTCCTGAAGACGGGTCAGCTTTCGGGTTGCGGAGCGCTCAGGCCGCCGTCCCGGTGGCCGACCGCTCCGCGCCGACGCGCCGAACGTCCGAGCCCCGACCGCGTCGGCCACGGGAGGCCGCACCGCGCTTGCGCTGCTCGGCGGGCGGCGCGGTGATCGTCACGGGGATTCCGGTGGGGGTCCGCGCGCCGGTGATCCTGCGGAGCGCTTCCTCGCCGGAGCGGACCTGGGTGGTCCTGGGCACGATCCCGGCCGCCGCCATGAGGCGGGTCATGTCGCGGCGCTGGTTGGCGGTGACAAGGGTGACGACACTGCCTGATTCGCCGGCCCGCGCGGTACGGCCGCCGCGGTGCAGGTAGTCCTTGTGGTCGGTGGGCGGGTCCACGTTGACGACGAGGTCGAGATTGTCGACGTGGATACCGCGAGCAGCGACGTTCGTCGCGACCAGGGCGGTGATGTGACCCGTCTTGAACCGCGCGAGGGTGCGGGTGCGCTGCGGCTGCGACTTCCCGCCGTGCAGGGCGGCGGCCCGGACACCGCTGGCGAGGAGGTCCTCGGTGAGGCGGTCCACGGCGTGCTTGGTGTCCAGGAACATGATCACCCGGCCGTCGCGTGCCGCGATCTCGGCGGTCAGCCGGTGCTTGTCGGCGCCGTGCACGTGCAGGACGTGGTGTTCCATCGTGGTGACCGCACCCTGAGAGGGGTCGACGGAGTGGACGACGGGGTCGGTGAGGTAGCGGCGGACCAGGAGGTCGACGTTACGGTCCAGGGTCGCGGAGAACAGCATGCGCTGGCCCTCGGGGCGGACCTGGTTCAGGAGCGCGGTGACCTGTGGCATGAAGCCCATGTCGGTCATCTGGTCGGCCTCGTCGAGGACCGTGATCGCGACCTGGTCCAGGCGGCAGTCACCGCGCTCGATGAGGTCCTTGAGGCGGCCGGGGGTGGCCACGACGACCTCGGCTCCCCCGCGCAGCGTGCTCGCCTGCCTGCCGATCGGCATTCCGCCGACGACGGTGGCCAGGCGCAGCTTGGCGGCGCGGGCGTACGGAGCGAGGGCGTCGGTGACCTGCTGGGCGAGTTCCCTGGTGGGGACGAGGACCAGCGCCAGCGGCCGGCGCGGCTCGGCGCGCAGTCCGGCGGTGCGGGCCAGCAGGGCCAGGCCGAAGGCGAGGGTCTTGCCGGAGCCGGTCCGGCCGCGGCCGAGGACGTCACGGCCGGCCAGGGAGTTCGGCAGTGTCGCGCCCTGGATGGGGAAGGGGACGGAGACCCCCTGCGCGGTGAGCGCGGCGAGGAGGGCCTTCGGCATGTCGAGGTCACTGAATGCTTCGACGGGGGGCAGAGCCGGGTTGATGGTCTTCGGCAGGGCGAACTCACCCTGCACCGCGGCAGGCCGACGGCTGTGACCACCGGAACGGTTCGGGCCGCTCGAACGGTTCGGGGCGGACGAACCGAAGCGACTGCCCCGACCGGAACCGGAGGGGGAATCGTAGGGGTGGCCGCCGTTGCGGCGGCCTCGGGAAGAACGGTTGTCCGAGCGTGTGGGGTTCATTCAGAACCTTCCTTGATACGGCGCGTATCGAGGAATCCGGAAGCGAGTGAACAGCTTCGGGAATCACAGGCACGGGCCGAATGGAATGCGAAAGACAGGAGGCTTGACTCCGGAACCAGGAACTGCCGGTGCAAGCGCACGGGTGAACGATATGCGGAGGCGCGAGTACGCGCGCGGAGCCTTGGAAACGCACGTAGCTGGGGCCCGCACCCCGAGGGATGCGGGCCCCAGCTACGTCGTATTACGCGCAAGCGTCAGGCGGAAACGATGTTCTCGGCCGTCGGGCCCTTCTGACCCTGAGCGATGTCGAAGGTGACCTTCTGGCCCTCCTGCAGCTCGCGGAAGCCCTGGGCGGCGATGTTCGAGAAGTGGGCGAACACGTCAGGGCCGCCACCGTCCTGCTCGATGAAGCCGAAACCCTTTTCCGCATTGAACCACTTCACAGTGCCAGCAGCCATGTCTTGTCTCCTTAGGGCAGTACGCCGACATCCGTACCGTACGGACGTCGTGTCGCCGCGATGATGCCCTCCGGAAAAGACCGGAAATACAAAGCAATTCCGCACGGCGCATGACCGAGGGGAAGAGCCTGAAATTCTTGGGTACCAAAACTGCAACTGAGTTCGACAGTAGCACGTCACCACAGGCTGCGGGCGCCGAAGAATCTCCCCTGTGTGTCGCCGGGAAAAATCCTCTCCGCGATGGCCGCTAAAATCTGAGACCGCGAACACAGGTATTCGCCGACTCCGAATGAAGCATTCGGAATCCGGCCCTCGACCCGGCTGAGGTATCAGCGGGTCCCGGACTCCGGCCGACTCCGGCCGCGGGAGCGGGAGGTTTCGTGGCAGCCCCACGTGTCGGGCGGCGCGGCTGTCACCCCGCACGGTTGTCGCAGCCGAACCTCTCCGACTCGCTGCTGGTACCGGCCCGGCGCCGGTGGTGTTCAGCGGCGCTCGGCGAGGTCCTACCGCCGGGGTCCTCCGGCGCCGCCGGGGGCCTCGACCACGGGCAGCCGTGCTTCAGCGGTACTGCTCCGGAATCTCCCTCTCGTCCGAGCCGTCGGAGATGCACTCCATCCCCGGGTTCTCGACCTCGGCAACGACGATCCAGGGCTTGTACCCCTCCACCTCGCAGACCGCGTGCAGGCGCAGTTTCGCGTCCCAGTACCCGTCCACCCATTCTCCCGGGTCCTGGAACCAGCTCGGCGGCTCGGAGTTGTCCATCTGCCGGTACACGAAGTTGCCGCGCTCCAGGCTCCGGATAACGCTCTCGCGGCCGGGCGCGGCAACCCCATCGACACCAGGGCTGAAGCGGGCGGCACCCCAGACCACCGACGAGAGCTCCGTACGCATTGCTTCGTCGTAGTGCGGTCCGGCTGAGTGAGCTTCCTCGAGTTGGCCACCGATCGGGTGATTGCGCCTGAGCGCTTCAGCGTCGAGTGGCGGCTGCAGCGTCCGGTACCAGCAGCTTGGTGAGCCGGGACAAGGGTCCACACGAGCTTGCCGGCCTGAACGCCAACCCTGCGGCAAGGCCGGTGAGCGACGATCAAGCTGTTGTCAGCCGCTGGTTCTAAGGTCGGCGCTATGACATCAGACCTGGTCCAGGACTCATGGACTCGCATCGACGCGTGGCTGCGCGAGTACGCGCCCCGCACGTTCGCCACGCTTCGGCCACCTGCAGGCGTCGAGGAGATCGCAGCAGCGCAACAGGAACTGGGGGTCGCCTTTCCCCCGGACCTGGTCGCTTCACTCCTCCGGCACAACGGGGCGCTGGAGGGACCTGAGGCTTTCCGCTTCAGCACGGGCGACCGGCTGCTCGGAGTGAGCGGAATCCTCGGGGACACCGGGTTCATGCGCGGCATCGACCAGGGCCTCGACGGGGAGACCGAGTGCTACTGGCTTCACGATTACGTGAAGTTCGGTTCTTACGACGCAACGTCGGACGGTCTTCTGATGGATTGCCGTACCGGGCGGGACGCCTTCGGTGCGATCGGACGGTTCTTCGACGAGACAGGCACCAGTTTCGGGCAGGCCGACTCGCTGGGTGAGTATCTGGCCGAGCTGGCCGAAACGCTTGAGCGCGGCCAGGACGCCGGTGTCGTCACCTTCAACGGCCGGCTGTTCTGGGAGGGGCGTCCGCCTGTCAGGCCGCAGTACAGTGCCGCCGAGCCCCTTCCCGCACCGGATGAGCAGCTGCCAGAGCTGAACCTGTCCCACAGTCCCACCGACCTGCTCCACGTGAGCCACCTGGACGGGCATGAGGAACTCGGTGCGCTGATCTCAGTCCTGCCGTATGAGCAGGTGGTCGACGCCGCGCGGAGGCAGCTGCGCAGACTGGCGGTCGAAACGGGCCTGAACGACTACCCGGAGGTCAAGACGGCCCTGGACGCGTGGGAGCGCGGTGCGGCCCCGCCGCAGCCGGACCAGACCGGCCCGCTCGCCTTGCGGCTCCGCGCGGTGCTCGCACAGGCCGACACCGGCCGAGACCACACACGCAGGTGGGCCGCGGAGAAGATAGCCCTCGGGATCTGGGGGTCCCCGTACAGGTCCGTGTGCGAGAGCGCGGAGACCCGGAGTCACTTCACTCTCGACTGGCGTGCGGACCTGCATGCGGACCTGGGCAATCAGCCCCTGCCGCCGATACCTGACGACCGATTCTGGGGGGCGCTGCGCAACCCCGCCATCGACTCCAGTTGGTACGCGGCCCAGTACACCCAAGATCAGGAATGACCCCGGGGGTTTCGGTGCCGCGTGAGCGCTTCATGTGGCGGTTGTCGCCAGACGGAGCGCTCAATAGGGATCTTCAGCGCTGCCGCTCCAGCGTGAGGATGGCCTTGACGATTGGCGTCATGCGGTTGGGGCTGCACCGGGACCTGCGGAAGATCCGCCAGGACTTCAGGCTCGCGACACCGCGTTCAACGGGCGCTCGCGCTGCGGCCAGGGCCCGTTGGGGGTCTTCTCGGTGGGAGTGAGTTCCTGAAGTGGCTTGCGTTTGATGCCGGTCGTCAGCCACGGTCCTGCACCTAGGTAGGCGAGATCGGCCAGGATGGGAACGCCCTGGCGCTCGCAGATCCGGATGATCCGGTGGGTTCGGGCGGCGGTCAGGTCATGGGTGCGGCCGGGCAGGGCGGGCGAGAGCCACAGCAGCCGGCCGCCAGGGTCGGTGACGACCAGCACGTTCACGCCGTGGCGCCGGTGCTTGTGGGAGTAGTCGGCCCGGCCGTCGCCGACCCGGTCAGGCATCTCGATCAACAGCTCGGGACCTCGTTCGTTGCGCTTCACGACCATCACCCGATCGGCGGCCAACTCGAAGAAGCTCACTGTGTTATGGGTAGGCACTCGGCGAGCAGGTCGACGATGTCGCGCCATGCTCGCTGTGCGTGCCGCGGGTGGTAGCCGACACCGGGGGGCGCGGCATGGTCGACCGTTGGGTGGTGGAAGGCGTGCAAGGCTCCGCCGTAGACCGTGAGGCGCCAGTCGACGCCTGCGGACTGCATCTCGGCGGTGAATGCCTCCCGTTGGGCGGGCGCCATGATCGGGTCTTCCGAACCGACTCCGGCCCACACCGGGCAGCGAATGCGGGCCGCCTCGCCCGGTCGGCCCGTGGTCAGTGCATTGACTGTCCCGATCGCGCGCAGGTCGACGCCGTCCCGCCCGAGTTCCAACGCGATGGCGCCTCCGGTGCCGTAACCGATGGCCGCAACGCGGTCAAGGTCGGCTCGCGATTCGGCGCGCAACACATCAAGCGCCGCGTGGCCGATGCCCCGCATCCGGTCGGGATCGGCGAGCAGCGGCAGGCAACGGGCCAGCATCTCCTCGGGATCGCTCAGATAGCGCCCGCCGTGTATGTCGAAGGCCAGTGCCACGTACCCCAGCTCCGCCAGGGCCTCGGCCCGGCGGCGCTCGACGTGGCTGAGTCCCACCCCCTCGGGTCCGATCAGGACTGCGGGCCGGCGATCGGCACCGGCCGGGAGCGCGAGGTGCCCGGTCATCGTCAGGTGGTCGGCTGGATACTCCACTGCACGCGTGGTGACCGTCGTCATGCAACTGGACTGTAGTGACCGCCAAGTTCGCTCGGACGGTTGTTCACCGCTGGCGGACGTCGGTCCGTCTCGGCCGCGTCTCCGGGGCGCGTCCAATCGCCCTCGCCCGAATCCCATCAGATCCGAGGCTGATTGCTGACAGGGTTCGACGACAGACTGGGTCCGATCCTCCGCACCATAGGGCCCCTCGGCGGCGAGCCTGGTCTGCAGACCGGTCGCGACCGACCAGCAGTCCACCGCCCGGCAGAACCTCGTCCTGGACGAGGACGGGATCGAGGAACCGATCGTCTTCGAGGAGGAACCGGGCACCTCCAACCGTCTCCACCCCTTCCAGCGCCCGAAGCTCCGTGGACCGCTCACCCAGGCCGGCGCCTTCCTGGTCTGGCTCGCTGCCCGGCACGTCACGCTGGGGCCGCGCCTCCGCCGGCTCGTCTCCAGACACCGGCGCCCGTCATCGCCCAGGCACTGGGTGCCATCACGTCAAGAGCACCACCCGCATCGCCACCGAGGCCGGAGCCCTCTGGAAGGGCTACGCACCCCGCGACCACACACGCTGAACGGCCCCCCTTGAACTACGCGCCGGGCGAAAGGTCACACCGTTCGGCTGCCGTCGCCCCACGGTGGTGACCATGCTGAACCGAGTCGCCGTCCTGTCCGACATTCACGGAGTCCTGCCGGCCCTGGAGGCAGTACTCGCCGAACCAGACGTCAGCACCGCCGATCACATCGTGCTCACCGGCGACATCACCGCCGACCCGCAACCGACGCAAGTCCTCGACCTGCTGACCGGTCTCGGCGACCGCGTCATCTGGATCAGCGGCAACGCCGACCGCGAACTCCTCGAATACCGCCGGGGGCAACGCCAAACGATCCCCGATCCGATCGCCCCCTGGGCTGCCGAAGAGCTCCGCGAAGACCATCTCGACCTTCTCAGCTCGCTTCCACGATCACTCACCCTGTCCGTCAATGGTCTGGGAAAGGTGTTGTTCTGCCATGCCACTCCTCGCGACGACGAGGAGGTCGTCCTGGTCGACTCCCGCCTCGACCGCTGGGAGGAAGTCTTCAACGGACTCGATGCCGACATTCGTACTGTGGTCTGCGGCCACACCCACATGCCGTTCGTCCGCCTCGCCCACGGCCGACTCGTGATCAACCCCGGCAGCATCGGCATGCCCTACGGACGAACCGGAGCACACTGGGCCCTCCTGGGCCCCGGCGTCGAACTCCGCACCACGCACTTCGACCTCCAAGCCGCAGCCACCCAGCTCAGCCAGGACTCGTCCTACCCCGACATCACCGAATGGGCCGACTACTTCCTGAACGCTCGCGCGACCGACGCCGACGCCCTCACGGCCTTCGCCCCACGGGACGGACGCGACCACAGCCCGTGACATTCGCCCCACGGGCCGCCCGCTCACGCTTCCACAGGCCTGGCGGGTCAAATGGCGGGCTGCCCCACCCGACTCCCCGGCGCGGCCCGCGCCTGTACCCGGAGCCCGCCTTCAGAGGCGTACCACCCAGCCCGAAGCCGGCTCAGTGGCAGCTCCTCGGAGCCGGCCCGGTGCCCCAGGTGAGCGGAAGCCAGACGATGGCATCAGTCCACTGGCTCGTCGACGCCGGAGCTCTCGTGCTCCGCTTCCTCGGCGTCGCCCCGGCGTTCTGTTCCCGCCACGTCGGTCTCGGGCGCCTCGGAGTCGGGCCAGTCCGGTACGGGTATGGCCAGAGGATCCTCTCCGCGCTCCGCCTGCTGGTTCTGCGGGTCGCGCGGGAGTGGCTCGTCCACCTCGGCCGCCTCGGCCGCCTCATAGCGCGCATCCGGCTCATCGCGCCGGTCCGTCCGATCGGGCTCCTGCTGGATGTTCATACAGGCTCACCTTCCTCTGGTGACACGGGCACGGGCGCGGGCGGGTGCGGACGGGTGCCGCCGTCCGGCCTGACGGCGGCACCCGGGCATCAGCTGGGCCAGGTTCCGGTCAGGCGCCGGACCGAGGTGGCTCCGGCGCGGTCGACGGCGGCCTTGACGACGGCGAAGATCGCGCCTTGCAGGGCTGCCGCGAGCAGAATCTCTCGCCACGTGCGTTCCTCGTCCATCGCGCCCGGCGCATCGTCGTCGTGCCCGGCCCACTTCCACATCTGGTTGAAGGCGGCGCGGGCCAGCATGCCGCCGGCGAACCCGAACGCCAGACCTACCGGACGGTAGGCCAGTTTGGCGGTCTTCATCAGTGCCTCCGGCTCCGGCGTACGAGCAGGAGAACGCCGAGCACGGCGGCCCCCACAAGCAGCGGCGTCCGGTAGGCCCGCGCTGCGGCCGCCCCCTGACCGACCTTGTCGGCGACGACGTCCGGTGTCCGCTCGGTGGCGAGCTGCCCCGCCCGAGCAGCCGTGCTACGCAGCTGCGCGGCGGCGTGAGCCGCCTTGTCCACAGCCGGGTCGGGGGTCTTGTCCTTCGCGAGCTGGGCAGCGTGCTCCGCGGTCTCGCGGAGCTGACCCGTGATGCCGGCGGCCTTCGCGGCGGCCTGCGTCCGGAGATCAGCCGCCTTCTCCATGGCCTGGGTCTTCACGTCGGCCTTGGCGGCCATCGCGTCCACGGTCTGTCCGAGCTTCTCGCGGGTGTGCGCGACCATCTTGCGCAGTTCCTCGTGTGGCGGCGCGGATTCGTCGCCTCGGGACTGATGACTCATCGGTGTGCCCTCTCCTCGATCTCGCCCACATCGACCGTGATGCTGCCGATGGCTTGTTCTGGAGGACCCGGTCCGTCCACGGATTCGTCCGAACTTCGCGGTCCGGGAGGACGGCGTGCAAACAGCGCCTGTGCGCTACGTCCTCCCGTCCCCGTCCGGAATCACCGGCACGAGCCGGTCCCAGGGACGAACGGACCCGCCGCCCCGCGGCCTGATGCCCGAAGCCCCGGGGGCGAGTGCCGTTCGCTTACGCGCCTACCCCGTCACCGGCAGACCACCCGTCGACAACCGGCGCGCAGTCCGTCCCGGACTCAGCGCCGACAACGCCGGTGGTCGCACGAACGTCCTCCACTCCTCCTCCACTCCTGCCGCAGCGCCGTCGCTCACCGACGACCGGGTGGACTCGCGGCGGGGGCTCGACGAACACGGCCGACTCGACCGACGGTCCTTCATGATCGGGGAAGGATCACGTGGAGAACCCCGAGCCTGGCGACAGGGCCGGGACCCCAGCCGACGACACGACAATGAGGTGAATGGTGTGACGGGAAGCAGCGGCGCCGACGACCGGAACGCGGACCGGCCGGATCTGCTCAGTGGCCTCAGCGTGGACGACACCAACCCCGAGCAGCCCGTTCTTCTCAGCGCGGAGGGCGCCCCGATCCGTACCTGGCGGGAGAACTACCCCTACGACCGCAAGCTGCGGCGGGGCGAGTACGAGCGGACCAAGCGGATCCTGCAGATCGAGCTGCTGAAACTGCAGCGGTGGGCCAAGGACACCGGTGCACGGGTGGTCGTCGTGTGTGAGGGCCGCGACGCAGCCGGCAAGGGCGGCACCATCCAGCGGTTCACGGAGCGGCTGAATCCTCGGGGCGCCCGGATCGTCGCGCTGGACAGGCCGACGGAGCGGGAAGCCGGACAGTGGTACTTCCAGCGCTACGTCGCCCACCTCCCCGGCCCGGGCGAGATCGTCTTCTTCGACCGCTCCTGGTACAACCGGGCGGGTGTCGAGCGCGTCATGGGATTCTGCTCGGACGACGAGTACACGCTGTTCCTTCGCCAGTGCCCGGTGTTCGAGCGCATGCTGGTCGACGACGGCATCCACCTGGTGAAGTTCTGGTTCTCGGTGTCGCGATCCGAGCAGCGCACCCGGTTCGCGATCCGGCAGGTCGACCCGGTACGACAGTGGAAACTCTCCCCCACCGATCTCGCATCGCTGGACCGCTGGGACGACTACACCACCGCCAAGGTCGACATGTTCAGGGCGACGGACACCGTGCACGCTCCCTGGACGGTCGTCAAGAGCAACGACAAGCGCCGCGGGCGTCTGGAGGCCATGCGCAGCCTTCTCCGGCGCATCGACTACACGAGCAAGGACCCCCAGGCCGTAGGGGAACCCGACCCGCTCGTCGTGGGCGCCGCGGACACCCTCCTGGAGGCCGGCGAGGAGACCTCGACCCTCTCCCCCACGCCCTTGGCCCCGCGCCATCAGGGCCCGGGAGCCCACCCGGAGACGAACAGCGACACATAGGCGCTCGACCCCACCCCCGTAACCGACCCCACCCCCCTGACCGACCCCGCCCGCGTGACCGAGGTCGATCCGGTCGACAGGTCGATCCGGTCGATCCGGTCGATCCGGTCGATCCGGTCGATCCGGTCGATCAGTCAGATTCGCTTGCGATCTCCAGAGCCAGGGCCTGGAGGATCTGCTCGGTGGGCTCTCCGGACTCCGTCTGGTCGTACGCGTCGGCCACCGTCTCGAAGGCCAGGATGAACCCGCGGACCAGAGCACTGATCGGTCCCGTGAGCTGGGTCAGAACCGCCGCTCCGACCTCCACGGCATCGTCGGTGTCGGGTACCAGGAACCGCGTCGGAATGACGTCGCCGAGCAGGTCGGAGACGTAGTCCTGGGCGACTCCCCCGCGCAGGGCCGTGAGCGCCGCGATCGCCTTGAGCTGGATCTCACTCTCGGTCATAGGAAGAGCGTAGGCATTTCGGGCCGACATCGGCGCGGCCACGCCGATCGACGGAACGCGGTGCGGCCCGGCAGACGATGGCCGGCTTGTCCGTTCGCCTGGCCGGGCCGCGCCACTGCTTGGGCCGGGTGATGCGGCGGCCGGGTGATGAAGCGGCTGTTTGACGCAGCGTTCGACTGAGGCGGCCTACCCCTCGACGCTGATCGCCCGGACCGGACAGGCGCGGGCGGCCTCGCGGACCAGTGGGCCTCCTCCCCCTTCCCGGCCGGGAACCACCGTTCCGAACCCGTCGTCGTCCTGGGTGAAGAAGTCCGGGGAGGTCAGGGCGCACTGCCCGGCGCCGATACAGAGGTCCCCGTCGATGGAGATGCGCATCCGTGCGGTCCTTTCACCACGTGACGGGGAGCTCGAGCATCCCCTGGATCGTGTCGCCCGGCTTGAACGGGATCTCTTCGGCGGGGACGGCCAGCCGTAGCCCCGGGAGCCGGCGCAGCAGCGTCCCGAGTGCGATCTCCATCTCCGCGCGCGCCAGGTTCTGTCCCAGGCACTGGTGGATGCCGAACCCGAAGGCCAGGTGATGCCGTGCCGAGCGCGACCAGTCCAGGCTGTCGGGGTCGGCGTAGGCGGTGGCGTCCCTGTTGATGACGGAGGTCGAGAAGACCACGCCCTCGCCCGCGCGGATCACCGTGCCGTCGATCTCCACGTCCTCGCGCGCGACCCGCAGAAGCCCGTCCGCGATCGACAGGAACCGCAGCAGTTCCTCGACGGCCGCCGGTACGAGGCCGGGGTCGGCCTGGAGTTCGGCCAGCCGCTCGGGGTGGCGCAGCAGTGTGTACGTACCGAGGGAGATCATGTTCGCGGTGGTCTCGTGCCCCGCGATCAACAGGATCGTGGCGAGCTGTACCAGTTCCTCGCGGTCGGGCCCGCCGACCTCCGGCTGCCGCGCGACCAGGTCGTCGAGCACGCCCTCGCCGGGCTTGCGCCGTTTCCGTTCGATCAAGTCGCCCAGATAGCCTTCGAGCTGGGCGAGCGCGTCCTCGGCGTCCTCGCCCGTGGGTCCGCGGAGCAAGCGGGCAGACTGCTCCTCGAAGAAGTCGTGGTCCTCGTACGGTACGCCGAGCAGGTCGCAGATCACGATCGAGGGCACCGGCAGTGCGAACGCGCTCACCAGCTCGGCCGGCGGGCCCGCGGCCTCCATCGCGTCGAGGAGCCTGTCCACGGTCTCCTGGATGCGCGGGCGCAGCCGCTCGGCACGCTTGAGAGTGAAACTCGGGATCAGCATCCGGCGCTGGACGTTGTGCTCAGGGTCGTCCCAGCCGAGCAGCGCGGCGCGTCGGCGCCGACGCAGGGAAGAGGCCCGCTCGGTCGTGAGCGGGAAGTCGGTCCGGGTGGAGTCGGTGGACAGACGCGGGTCCGAGAGCAGCGCCCGGCCGGCCGAGTGTCCGCTGACGAGCCACACGGAGCGCCCGTCCCACAGGGTCACCCGCGACAGCGGGCGCTCCTCGCGCAACGGGTCGTAGGCGGTGGGCGGGTGGTAGGGGCAGGTCCGGTTCTGGGGGAACGCCACGGCTTCCGTCATGGGGGCCTCGCAAGGGGCGAATCGGTGGCTTCGAGATTGATGTCGTTCCCACTACATGCCTCAGGCACCTATCTGGTCTACGCGTAGTTCGGCCAATCCACCGGAACGGGGGCACCCGTTCGGCAGCAGCCCGGGAGGGTGTCGCCGGCGTACGCCGTGCTGAGTGCGACAGCCCTCGACACCATCGCTGGACGCAGGCCTTGTACGCAGGCGGAGGCCGAGTGCGCCGCTCGCCGACGGGGCGGCGCCACGGAGCCGATCCGGGCGGCGGCCTTGAACGACAGGCGTCGTTCAGAGGATCAGAAACGCTGCTGGGGCTGCCCGGAGTGGGCGGGGGACATCGTGGTCAGGACGAAGGCGTGACCGCCGGGGTCGGTGTAGCGGCGCACGTCCGTGCGCCGGTCGGTACGAGTTCCGTCGCGCTCGGCGGCGATGGGCCGAGCCCCGAGCGACACCGCCTCGCGCTCCGCCTCGTCAAGGGCCTCCGGGGCCACGAAGATCTGCAGATGAGCCTGCTGGGAGTCCTCGGGGCGAGGCCAACTCGGCGGCGCCTGACCGAGGTCACGGCGGATCCCGAGTACCACTCCGGCGTGACCGGAGACGAGGAGCAGATCGCGGTCGTCGACCGCGGGTTGCACGGTGGCGTCGAGCAGGGTCGCGTAGAAGCGCGCGAGGGGTTCCGGATCGGTGGAATCGAGGACGAGGACACTGGTCTTGGCGACAGACATGCATTCCGTCTGCCCCGCGGGTCCGCGGCCATGCCCCGTCCCAGTCCAGAAAGCCGCGACTCGTTCCCGACTGGCGACGGATCCGACTCGGGTCGCTGGTCGTGAACGGCCGTGGGGGGGGGGGGGGGGGGGGGGGGGGGGGGGGGGGGGGGGGGGGGGGGGGGGGGGGGGGGGGGGGGGGGGGGGGGGTGGGGAGGGGGGGGGGGGGACGTCCACCTAGCGAGGAGATAGCCCGCCTCCTT
>NZ_JBVHZJ010000040.1:0-60791 GCF_055574655.1 Streptomyces sp. NPDC029956
CCGCTACGAACGCAAGCCAGAACACTTCCTCGCCTTCACCGCCATCGCCACCAGCCTCATCAACTACCGGCGACTCACCAAGTGAAACGACGTCTAAGACGGTGTCTCACGTGGTGATCTTGGAGAGCTTCTTGTAGCAGGTCATGACTGCGGCGAGTCCGAGGAAGGCGAGGAAGTGGCTGCCCTTTCGTTCGTAGCGGAGGGTCAGGCGGCGGTATCCGAAGAGCCAGGAGATCGATCTCTCGATCTTCCAGCGGTGTCTTCCAAGGCGTTCGGAGGACTCCACGCCCGGCCGGGCGATCCGTGGAGTGATGTTGCGTTCGCGTAGCCACGCCAGGTTGCCGGCCGAGTGGTACGCCTTGTCGGCGCGAACCTTGTCGGGACGTCGCCGACGAGGGCCGCGGCGTGAGCGGACGGCCGGGATTCCGAGGATGAGCGGGCGAAGCGCTTGGACGTCGTTGACGTTCGCGGCGGACACCCCAACGACCACGGGCAGCCCCTGTGCGTCGGTCAGAACGTGCAGTTTGCTGCCGGTGACACTCCGAACGTGGGTGGCAGATACCGCCATGCGCACCCGCTGGTCAGCACGTACACGATGGCCGTGAACACAGCGCGTTGGTCGATCGGCGCGGTGCCACCGCCCTGCGGGCGCGAGCGGAAAGACGGCAGTCCGCCACCTCAGAATGGGCACATGGCTCCTCCTTCCGTCGACCCGCGCTCGTTGAACGCCGACGAGCGCGCAGTGCTTCAACACGTCCTGTCAGCGGAGTTCGTCGGCGCGTCGCAACTGCGGAGTCAGCTGGACCACACTGAGGTGATCGCTGTCTGGGGGCCCGACTCCGTGAGCGTCGACCTGCAGGTCCGGGAACCTTGCGAGCATGCAGCACTGCCGAAAGAGCTCGTGCCTGTAGACGCACAAGTCCATGACCCGTCCGGCGCCTACATCGGCGAGATCCTCGTATGGACGGACCAGGGAGCCACGCTCTCAGCCCTGGAGTTCGCCTGGGTCACCGACGAGATGCCCACGTCTCTCCCGGTCATCGTGGACGGCCGCCTCAGCTGGCCAGCCTGGCAGGCTGGCCGTCCCCACCCCGAGCGTCTATGGCCGTGCAGCGGGCAAGCAAGATCACCACGTGAGACACCGTCTAAGGGCTGTCCCGCAAATGATCTCGAGTTGTCCCGGGCATGGTGGCCGCCGTGTGGCCCGCTGGGACGGCAGTTACGGAGGATTTCCAGTGTCTTCATGCGGGCGAAGAGGTGCTCGACGCGGGCCCGTACCTGCTTGTGGGGCTTGTTGTGTTCCTCCTCCAGGCCGGGATCTCGGTCTGGCCGCGCTCGCGGCGGTGCGGAATGACGAGTCCGGCCCGCCAATGAAGTTGGCGAAGGTCACCGACCTCCCTGTACGCGGCGAACAGGCCGTCGGTGGAGATGTGCCCGCTCACCGGCGCCGCCCAGCATGCTTCTTGGCCGGCTCGTGAACGGTGCTGGCGAGAGTGCGGCCTGAGACTCGGATGTCAGTGGCCCCTGCGATGATGCCCTGCCATGGGGAGATGTACATGGGGACACGTGAGCAGCAGCGTGACGCCCGCAACCACTCCGGCAGGCAAGCACCGCCCTGCCGACGATCAGGCGACAACCGTGCCCTCAGGGGCGGTCCGCTCTCCGGCTTCGCACAGGGAGAGTGGACCGTGAGCGCGTCGAGGGCGAGCTCCATGCGAGCCGACGCACTGTTCCGAGCGCGCGTGGCCGATCTGGGTGACGAGGTCCTCGAGCCCGGGTGGCTCGGTACCCGGAAACCTCACCGGGTGAGGTGCGGGGCGGGACACGAGTCCGCGACCTATCCGACTAATGTCCTGGCCGGCAAGGGCATCTGCCGCACCTGTGCCAACCGGGCGCGTTCCCAGGAGGCTGAGGCAGCCTTCCGGGAACGGGTGGCTGAAGTGGGCGGAATCGTGCTTGAGGAGGACTGGCTTGGCAACCACGAGCCTCACCGTGCCCGCTGTGTCAACGGGCATGAATGCGCACCGCGACCGGCTCACGTACAGCAGGGTGAAGGGATCTGCTCCACGTGCGCCAGAAACAATAAGAAGGTGGCCGAAGGCGCTTTCCGGGACGCTCTTGCCAGGGTGGGCGCATCACTCCTGGAACCGGTGCACCTCGGCGCAAACGAGCCGCACCGGGTTCGCTGCCCCAGCGGGCATGAATGCCGCCCCAGGCCGGCCTTGGTGCGACGTGGCGCAGCCATCTGCCAAATCTGCACCGGGAGGGACCCACAGATCGTCGAAGCGAAGTTCAGGGCCCGGGTCGCGGAGCTGGGGGGCGTCGTCCTTGAGCCGCAGTGGCTCGGAGCGACCACGCCGCATCGAGTCCGATGCGCCCACGGTCACGTCAGTGCTCCATGGCCGTCCGGCATCCAGCAGGGGCAGGGGATCTGCCCGTGTCTGCGCTGGAAAGGACCCGAAGACCGCCGAGGCCGCCTTCCGCGCAAGGGTTGCCAAGCTCGGAGGAACGGTCCTTGAGCCGAAATGGCTCGGCAATCACGCGCCGCATCAGGTGCGGTGCGCCAAGGGGCATACGGGAACGCCCACCCCGAGTAACGTGCGCGCAGGGTGCGGTATATGCCGTATCTGCGCAGGTAAGGCCTGGGACGTCTTCTACATCGTCACGGATGACGTGAACGAAGTCGTTAAGTTCGGCATCACTTCCGGCGACCCGCGTCTACGCCTGTCTCACCACAAGCGTCATGGGCGTGACCAGATCGTTCGTCTGATCGAAGGCAATCCCGAGGCACTCAAGCTGGAGAACGCCTGTATAGCCGCCATGCGGGAGGCCGGCGAGAAGCCCGTTCGGGGCCGCGAGTACTTCCACATCCACAGACTGGGAATCATTCTGGATCTCGTCGACAGCTGGACTGATGCAAGACAGCATGAATGAGCGCACACCGGCTGCGGGTGAGCTCACGACCTTTCCTGGACAAGCTACTGAAAAGCGCACAGTCCATCCCGACCTACACATCCGCCGTTGGGCCGCAGCAGCAGATCTGAGCCCGATTCTCGCCCCCTGGACAACCCCTAAAGCGTGGTGCAGAAGGTCGCATCCGGGCAGGTCAGGGCAGGTTTTGGGGCTGGTCTGATCATGCGGCGAGGGCGAAGTTGTACATGCGGACGACAGCCTGGACCGCGTGATGGAGTCCGTTGCCGCGCTGGCGGCAGTCGCGGAGGTCTTGTAGTGCTTCATGCGGGCGAAGGCGTGCCGGCATTCGGCCTTGTCCTCTTCCTCGCGGGGAAGCAGGGCTCGTCCGGGGCGTTTGCGGTGCGGGACGACGAGCCCGGTGTTGATGTAGGCACCGTCGGCCAGCACCGTCACGCCCTCGCAGACGGTGGCCAGGCCGGAGTCCCGCCAGACCTTCGCGTCCGCGGTGTTGCCGGGCACCGGCCGGGCCGCCGCGATGACCAGCTTCGTGTCGGCATCGATGATGACCTGCACGTTCACAGAGAACCGGTAGTTGCGTGAGGACGCGCCGGTCTTCCGGTCGCGGACCGGGATCGGTGATGGTCTGCTCCAGCCCGCCGGGATCCAGGGTGTCGATGCTCTGGGCCGCTGTCTCGGCGAGCGTGGATGGCAGCCGGTCGAGCAGACTGCGGAACGACGCGTACTCGTCCAGCTTCCCGAAGCTCTGCTGCGACCAGCCGACCCCGCGTACACGCCCATCACCTGCCGCCTGGTCTACCGCTGGATGGACGACAAGCGCTCCTTCGCCAACCGCATACGCCGACTCCTCGCACCCGGCGGCATCTTCTGGGTCGCCACCGAGATCGACGGCCGGCGAGCTTCGACCCACCCCTCTAGGGTCTCGGGATCACCGCCACGGAGGCCGACACACTCATTATGGCCTGGTCCGTCGTCCGTACCGCCGACATCGATGTACTCCGCTGCTACGCCCTCCACCGCTGAACAACGACCCCTCAATGTCGAATGACAGTTCCAAAAAAGAACACCCACTCGTAACGGATAGTGCATTGTCAGTGACGTGGTGTATATCGATCAGCTATGAGCATTACTCAGGAAGCCGCCAGGCCCGCTGACCGTGCGCACCCTCAGTCCGTCGGATCGGAGTCGCCGGACGGCTGTCCACCAGCGAATGAGGTAGCGGAGTCACGGGATGCCGCGCCCGGCAGGGACCGGGATCCCCAGAGCGCAGCGGACGACTACATGACGGTGGAGTTGTTGTGTGCCGCCTTGGCGAGAATCCGGCTCGATCGGCAGCAGGCGGATGGCGGGCACTTCAGGGCTGCTGAAGTGCCCGGTCCGTTGCCGCGCGCCTGGCGTGACGCACGGGGGCGGTTGTGGTGGAACGCGCAGGCGCTGGGGTCGGACTGGCCGGGCAACGACCTCGAGCTGTTCGAGTGGTGCCGTCGCCCGCTGGGGTCCTGGCCCGTTCCGCTCTCCCTCGCCGAGGGTGATCTCGAAGCCATCCTGCTGGACGGGGATGAGCTGTCGGAGTTCGCCGAGCAGGCAGCCGATCTGGTCCGTCACACCGACGTCGAGGCGGAGTTGGTTCAAAACCAGACCTTCGCGGCGCTGATGTCGTGCTCACGGATGAACGGTGATGGCGAGGAGGCTGTCCAGCGAATCTACTGCCGACTGCGGCGCTTGCTGATCGATCGCCCCGTGCTCAGCGACCGCGACGTCCAGGCGTTGGCCCGAGAGCTGCCGAAGGCGGACGCCGACAGCGACTCGTACCTCGCGAAGTTCGTGCGTACCGCGTACGTCCTCCATCCGGTCGAGAGTCCGGGGAAGGTCCGGCTGGGTCGCTGTCGGGAGTGTCGCAACCCGGTCGACGACGGGGCGAGCGGCTGCGGGACTCCGGGGTGCGGCGGGAGGCCCGAGCGGTTCGAGGTGGCCTGTCTGGGCGGGTACTGGACCCAGCACAGGGCGACCCGCCAGTTCTTCCACGACCCTGGACTCCTCGAAGGGCGACTGCTGGACCGGCTCGCCGAACTGCCTGCGGACCAGGTTCGGACTGAGCCATGGCCCTGTCTGGACGCCTGGGACGCGGCGTTGACCTTCGAACCAGTGAACGCCGACGAGGAAAGGGAACGCTGGGCGATCGACGCGAAGGACTGCGCGAGCCCCACTCTCCTCGCCCGGGGGTTCCGCAGCGATCCCCGTGTGCCGGCGCGTCGGCGCATCATCGTCGTCCCCATGCACCGCCTCCAGACACCTGGCTACCTCACGGACCTGGAGCGCGAGCTGCAAGGCCGCGCCGCCGGAGTCGAGGTCCTCGATGAGAAGGCCTTCTTGCGGCAAGCCGCCGTCCGCGCGAGCAGGGCGGGAGGTGCCCGATGAGGGACACCCGCTCCTGGAGCACCTCGCTGGTGAAGGAGCTGGACGACGAGTGCGTGCGGCCGATGCTCGGCCAGCTCAAGCCATGGGAACTGTGTGCCCTCGAGCTGGGGCTGTCGTTCCTGGTCGATCACATGCCAGGGCGGGGCATCGGCGCTCTGTGGCCCGTGCTCGCTGGATACATGCGGCTGGACCCGGCGCTCGACCCGCAGATCCGGACCCTGCGTGAGCTGATGGGTCCGGTTGCCAAGACCGGGACGATGCGGGAGAAGCTCGATCACTACGTGAAGCTCCCCACCCAGGTACGGGGGTTCGAGCCAGGTGACATGGCGGGGCACAAGGCTGAACTGTCGACCGTGTTCACCCGGAGCCGCTCCCCGTACGCTGCGGCACGCCACGACGTCTACCGGCAGAGGCTTCAGGAAGTCGCCCCTTACAAGGCGGGGAGCGGCTATCGGCCGGCGCCGCCCGGTTCGTCGTGCTCTTTCGAGCGAACTGACGGCAGCCGGGAAAAGATCCGTATCCCCGAGACGTTCGTCCCCGCGCCGGCTCCAGGCGAGCTGGCGGCGACGGCCTCCCGAGCACGGGAGCCGATTCCTCTCACTATGGAGGATTTCCAGCGGGCTGCCGCCGAGATGGACGAGCTCCTGATCGCTCACCCGGAGATCGAGAACCGGAACTTCGTCAAGCGGTTGGAGCAGATGGAGGCCCTGCTGGCCGACCAGGTGGAAGGGCGCCTCCTGGAGCGGCCACAGGAGCTGGTCATCGACGGCCTGTGGCACGTGGTGGGCCTGATGAACAGCGGAAAGTCCACGCTGCTGGACATGATCGCTTACATCGTTGCCCAGCGCGGCGGCAAGGTGGGTCTCGTGCTCGCCTCCGGTAGCGACATGTACGCCAAGGTCAATTTCCTGCAGGCACTCGGCATCAACGCCGTCCCCATCTTCGGACGGACCAGGGAGGGAGTCCACAAGGACCGCTACTGGCGCTCGCTCCTGCACGACGGCGCTACCACCTTCCCCACCGGTGCCGACGCCGGAGCGGCGTTCGCCGACGACCAGTGCTACCTGGAGGAACTGCGCCTGACCAGCAGGAGCGACCGGTCTCCGCTCCCGAGGGAGGAGCGGCCGTGCAGAGGCAAGCTCTTCGTGGACGGCCAGCGCGGGCGCCGGGACTGCCCGATCCTTTCGCGATGCCCTGCCCACGCAGCGGCTCGCAAGGTGGCCGATGCCCAGGTGTGGGTGACCACTGCGGCCGGCCTGGCTTCCACGATGATGCCGCAGTCCCAGATCGAGGTCCGCGTCGCCGAAGCGGCCCAGCATCACTTGGCCGTTCTGCTGATGGACGAGGCCGACACCGTGCAGCAGCAGTTCGACGACCGGTTCTTGCTGCACGAGATTCTCTCCCAACCCGGCAGGGGCTGGAGCCATCGCGTGGGAGATCGGATCGGACAGCGCTTGGAGCACTCGTGGTTTCTCGACCTCCGGGACCCCGAGGTGACGGCGGGCGACAAGCACTTCCGCCGCCACGACCAAGCGCTGACGGAGCTCTACCGGCTGATGATCGACCCGGGTGCCGACCACCTGCGCGCGCTCATCGCCGAGGGACCGTTCACCGGGTATAGCCTCCTGCGGCGCCTGGCCCGAAGCCTCCACGGCCTCGGCGAGCGCAACGACTTCGCCCGCAAGGCGGAACTGGAGGAAGCCGCCGACCGGTACTTCGAGGAGCACTTCGAGCCGCTGGTCACCGCCCCCTTCCAGGTGCCCGCAGAGAACTGGGCCGAGCTGATCGAGGCCATGACAGCGGCCCACGACACTCTCGTGTCGGCGCAGGAGGCCGCCGAGGCGTGGATCGCGGCCCATCTGCCGGTACTCGACGGCACCACTGCCCGGGGCACATCGGCGGAGCTCGCGCAACTGTTGCAGGGCGGCTTGTGGGCCGCGCGGATCACCACGTCGTTCTTCGAGGTCGCCCAGCGTCTACCGGCCATCAGCACGGCACAGATCGGCGACGGCGACGACTTCTGGAGCCGCCAGCCGCCCCGCGACCTGATGCCCTTCGTCCCCGAACAGGCCGCGGGCAACCTGATGGCACTCCAGTGGCAGCCCAACCCCGCGGGCGACAGCGGGTCCTTCAGCATCCTGTGGCTGCGTGGTGTGGGCCGGTGGCTGCTGTATCACCTGCATGACCTCCTGGAGGCCGAAGGGATCCAGGGGCCCTGTGTCGTTCTGGCCTCCGCCACCAGCTGGATGCCCGCCTCGCCCCGCTTCCACCTCGATGTCACCCCGAACCTGGTTCTGCGCGAACCCGAGAAGGCCAGGGCGGCGCTGCTGGAAAGCAAGATGTTCTTCCGCCCGCCGCGCTACCGCGACGGCCGCCCGGTCTTCACCTCGGGCACCGGAGGCAACCCGACCCTCCACGCGCACGCCCTGTGTGCGTCCGCCGAGTGGATCTGCAATCCCGCCCCCGGTGCGCGGGAGTCGCTGCTCCAACAGGCCCGCCAACGCCTGGCCGAAGACCGTCAGCAGGTCCTGTTCACCGTGCAGAGCACGCGAGACGCTCAGACCGTCGCCGATTACATCAACCAGAAGACCCCGTACACGGCCCTCCACGTCATCCGCGACGACGATCCGCCCACCCGCTACAGCATCCCCCGTCGGCGTCTTGCCACCTTCGCCGCCTCCGGTGCCGACATCCTCGTGGCAGCCGAAGGCGCTGTCCAACGCGGCCACAACATCCTCAACGCCCGCCGCATTGCGGCCCTCGGCGCCGTGTTCTACCTGGCCCGTATCCACCCGCCCGCCGACGACGCGACCTTCCCACTCTCGCTCCTCAGCCGCGAGGCGATGCGCCGTCTTCGAAATCCTGTCGACGTCACCTTTGAGCACGCCGACCCGGTCGACCTCGCCCGCAAGCTCCGTGGCAGCGAGCGTCGCCGCTGGCAGCGACGGGTAGGCGAGCCCGTCCTGTTCACCCGACTCACCGACCCGACCGAGCACGCCGCGTTCGTCGGCAACTTCCTCGTTCCTCTCCACCAGACCCTCGGCCGTGGCATCCGCGGCAACGAGCCCGTGCTGGTCTACCTCTGCGACGCGGCCTTCGCCCCCCGCACCGCGAACCTCGACGACTCCGCTCCGGAAACCCCCCGTACCAGCGTGATCGTCGCCGCGCAGCAGCTCCTGCACGGCTGGCTCACCGACCCCGGCCCCGCGGCCACGGTCGCCGAGCGGCTCGACCACGAACTGGCAAAGGCCTGTTGGGGCCTGGCTTCCCATCTTCTCGACAACATCGACTGGGGTCACCGCTGATGCCCGCCTACCGCAGCACCCAAGCCACCGTCCTTACCTTCACACCGGAAGCCACCTGGCCCGTCACCGGCTACCGCACGACCTGCCCGCCGGGAATGCTCGCCCTCCTGGAGAAGGCGTGGGACACCCGGCCCGGCCGTCGTCCCCGCGGCGGACCCGACTACCTGCCCACCCGCTCGCTGAGGGACCTGCTCACCCTCATCGACCCCGATATCACCTCCGTACAGACGAACCCTCGTGATCCCGCATGGCTCCGGGCCCGGACCGAGGTCGACCCGGACCTCCTGCTGATCGCCCTGTCGGCATGGGCCTCGGCCCGCGTGGCACCCCACATGCCCGACACCGACTGGTACAGCCAACTCGAAGGAGCCGGCCAGCTGGAGTGGGTCCCCGAGGACCTCGACCTCACCAGCCACGGCCTTCATGCCAACGGCACCGCCAACCCCCCGAGCCACGTCTTCAACCTCTTGCCCAGCCTCGTCGCCGAGCACCTCACCAGCAGCGGGCTCCAACTTCTGGGTCACCGCCGCGACCTGCGGCTCGGTCCCACCCGAGCAGACGGCCGCCGTACGCTGCACCTCGGCGCACCCGAGACCCTCTCCGACGAAGACGGCTCGGCCGGAGCCAGCGTGGACGTCCTGACCTTCCACCTCGAGACAGTGCCCGGCGTACCCGAAGTCCACCTCCACGTCGACCTGAACATGACCCGCCTCGCGACGCGCCCAGTCGAGTACATCCCCCGCCGCGGATTTAGCGACCCGACCGTCGGCGTTCTGCTCTCCACCAAGGAAGGATTCGTCCACCGCCGAGAGCGGCCCATGCTCCTGCAGAGCAGAGTCACCGTCCGCCGGCACGGGGAGAGCAGCACCTGGACCTGGGAGCCGGGCGTCGCCGAGATCCTCGCCCACCTCACCCACCACCAGCCACCCAGCCTCGACCAACTGCGCACCGCCCCCGGCGACGCGGCAGCCCAGCCCTTCGCCGCCCACCTCGTCCACAGCACCGGCATGACCTACCGCTACCCCGACAAGGACGGCACACCGCCGACGCGCTCGGTCCACGACCACCCCGTCGGCAACGGATACCAGCCCCGCGACCACATGGAGGTCCTCGCCCAGGTCGCCCACCAGCTGGAGGAGAAGGGGCTGGCTCCGCTCGCGCCCACCCCTAAGGCCCGGACGCGCGCCAAAGCACTCCTGCCGCTGGAGCTGCCCGACGCCCCCACCTACGAGATCGAGGTATGGGCGTCCTCCGACCGAACCTGGCAGAGCCTTCAGGTCGCTGCCGCCGCAAAGCTCGGCCTGACCCCCGGCCGATCCACAGCGACTTCGGCCGGCTTCACTGGGCCGATTAACGCCATGCTCCACCGCTGCGACCCCCGGGACTTGACCGCTGGCCTGCCCCGCTCCACCAACCCTGACAAGGCCGCGCGACGCGCCGAGTACGAAAGGAGTGAGACGGAGCGCGCCGCGAGGATCGCCGAAGCGTTCCCCCGCCTCGCCGAACCCATCGCCTGCATCGTGGAGATGGAAGGACCCGCCTACTTCTCACGCACGCGCCAAGGCGATCCGAAGAAGCTCTTCAAGAAGACCCTCCCGGCTCTCCGCCGAAACGTCCAATGCCTTCGCCCGATCACCCCGGCCAATCCCAATCCCAGCAAAGCCGCCCTCGCCAAACGCTTCGCCGACACCGACTTCGCCACGACCGACATCGAACGCGCCGCCGCCGCCCTCAACGACGCTCTCCGCCAGGCCGGCCACCTGCCCAAGGTCGCGGTACCCCAGGGCATCGACGGCCCCTTCGAACTGATTACGGTCTGGCTCGTCCCCGCAGGCGAACGGATGATCGTGCCCATCCTCATCCGGCAGCACACGCACGAAGAACCCACCGCGCAGCTCATGCCCACACCCGGCAGCCCGACCGAGCACCCCATGCCACTGACCGCACTTCCCGAGGCGCTGACCGCCGGCCGCGGGCGCGTAGCCACCCGCACCTCACGCGCGGCCCTCGCCGAGTTCATCACCGGCGCCTTGGCCCTCGACTCCACCGCCGACCGACTCCTCCTCGTACGCCGCGCACGGATGAGTGATCGGGAGATCTGGCCATGGTTGCAGGACGGCCGGATCACCTTCGACCAGCTAGTCCTGCCGGGTGTCGACATGACCGACCCCGCTGTGGCTCCGGTGATCCGAAAGCCCGGCGACCAGCCCGGCCTACGCATCATCCGGCTCCGGGAACGAAGCGACCGCGACGCGGTCCCCCGGGCCTTCGGAGTCGCCGAGGAGATGGTCAGGGCAGGCGAAGAATCGGAAGAGCTGATTCCCGTGACGAGGTACGGGCGGTTCTCCGGCGTCGTCCAGGTCGGAGAACGTGCGTTCTGGGGCATCAACCCCCGCTCGGCCCAGAACCAGACCGCGCTCGGCGTCACCAAGCTCGACCCGGCCGAACCGGGCAACCGAACCAAGACCTGCTCCAACCCAACTTCCCTGGAAATCGTGCCCGCGTTCCTCCAAGAAGGAGACAACCCCGCCGACTGGGCCATGTACACCCAGGCCCAACGACGTCTCCACGCCCACACGACGATCGCCACCACCTGGCCAGCCATCGCCCACCTCGCCGGATTGATGGAGGAGTACATCCTGTAATCAGCACGGATCTCATGCCGGCGCTCGCGAGAGCTCCCGAGCGCCTGAGTGAGCAAGGCCGCCGCAAGCCGCATATCCCCGGTCACGATCGCCGCCGCAGCTTCTCACCCTCCACTGGCAGTAACCGGGCAGCGGGATGACGGTAGCGCTCCAGCGACGCCCCAACTCGCCGGTCAATCCGGCGGGCGCTCGTCGGACGTTGCCCACCACTTCCCCAGCCGGAACTGATCGCCGGGTTCAAATCCCAGGCGCTCGTACAGCCGTGTCATTGGTTGGTGAGAGTACGGGTACTCACGTCCAGGCCGTGAGCGATCTTGCCGGGCTCGATGCGGTGCGGGGTTCTCCCTCGGCATGAACGACGGTGCTGTCCAGAACGTACGCCAGGCGCCGGGGCCCCTCTGTCAGTGGCACCTGATACCCGCCAGAGCCACGTTCACGTGTACGCCGACAACCGAGCCTCGGTGAGGGCGCGACCACGTCATCGTTGACGGCACCCTGATCCCCACCGACCGGATCCGCGCGGACGAGCCGTACTACTCGCAGAAGCACAAGAAGCACGGCATGAACGTGCAGGTCATCGCCCGGTCAGACGGCACACCGCTGTGGTTCTCCCGCGCGACGCCGGGCCGCACCCATGATCTGACCGCGGCCCGGGCCCACGGCATCGTCCAGGCCTGCCTGACCCGGCAGATCCTCGTCCTGGCCGACCGTGCCTACCAGGGCGCTGGCGCCACCTTCCGCACCCCGTACTACCACCACCGCGAACAGCCCGAGCACTACCAGCAGTTCAACCGCGGCCACGCCCGTCTCCGAGCACCCGGCGAACGCGCCTTCGCGCAGCTGAAGTCCTGGCGACTGCTCCGCCGAGCCAGATGCTCCACCCGCCGCATTAGCACCATCGTTCAGGCCGTCCACACCCTGCTGACCTGCGGCTATCCAGGATGAAAGAGGCTCACTGACGAACAAACTGCTGGTCGGCTGCCTGGGAGGGGTCTGAAGCCATGTCAGAGATGTCGGAGTCGATCGGCAGGTTGTCGTAGCGGAACTGCCGTTGCAGGTCGGAGAGCATCTCATCGAACTCGATGCCGGTGACCGGGCTCCCGCCTGGCGTCTGCATCTGCTCGATCACCCGGTTGTAGAACCAGCCCTCCAGCCGGACAAGGAAGGACTTCGCCGCATCGTGCCCGACGGCGAAGGCGGCAAGACCCTGCAGCGCGGTACGGACCTCAGTGATGTTCGGGGTGCCGCTGAAAATCTCAATGCGGGACATCAGGGAGCGTTGCAGTGGCCTGTCGCCCCGGTCCAGGTTGTCGAAGGCCTCGAAGCACTTCGGCAGAGAGCCCTTCGTCGCCTTCGAGGCCTTGCGGGCTTCACGGAGCAGATGCAGCGCACGCTCTTCATCGCGGTACTGGCTGCCTCGGGGTTGAAGGCAGAACGCTGCGCTGTTTTCAGGGATCTCGGCCGTCGTCAGAAGGAACAGTTTGGTCTCGGCGAGCGCGATCCGGTCGGCCTTGGCGGCTTCCGCCCAGATGCGGAGGGTCTTCCAAAGATCCTCGGCCAGGTCGGTCATGCGAACACCTTCAGCGCGCTGTTTGAGCTGAATCAGGCGCGCATCCGGGCCCTGGTGAATTTCAATGTCGTCGGCTGCCTCGACCGCAACACTCCAGTCCATGTCGCCGCTCATCCATTGCTCGATGCAGATATGCAGAGCCTTGGCGAACTGGAAGAGGTACCCGAGCGCCGAAGCCGACGCCTCATACTGCTCACCGGTGTCTGTCATCGCCCACCTTCTTCGTCAGACCGACGCAGCGCTCATTCCACGATGGTGATCGCCCGCACATGGCTATGCGTAAAGCAGGCGGCTCCATTCCACTGCGAACGCCGCGAAGCCGCCGGCGAGCTCGTAGCTGATGGCCCGGCGGTGGCAACCGATGGAGTGCAGCTTGGCCTGGCCCGAGCCGAGGATCGTGGTGTTGAGGTCGCCCAGCAGGGCGGGCAGCAGCCCGGCGACCACGGGGAGGTTCGCGCCCTGGCGGTACCGGTTCGTCTCCGCGACCTGCTCCCGCACCCGCTCGGCGGCGGCGGTCGGCGCGGACGGAACAAGACCCGGGGTGGCCAGAGAGGATGAGGGAGGAACGGCGCAGCGCTGCCCGCAGCGCCGGCATGGCGCACCCGCCATGGCGCCTCGCGCAGGGAACTCACCAGCAGCGGACGGTCGCCTGCCGCCCTGGCAAGGTGGACGATCTTCTTCGGCTTGCCCGCCCGCTAGTAGTACGAGGCGGCCCGCGAGGCCTCGCCACGTTCGGGATACAGGTCTCCGAGAAGGTCAGCTGCCTCGGTCTCGTGAGCCCAGCTACCGGTCACTGCGCTGTCGGCGAGCCGGCACCGCGTGGAGAGGACCGCCTCAATGGGGCACAACCAAGGAAGACATGGCCCGCTCCCGTGAAACCCGCACGCGGTCCAATACGCGGCCACGGCTCGACCCTGCCGCGCGCAGCGCCTGTGCCAGACGGTGCTCGTCATCCGATCTGCGCAGCCAAAGGACCGTCCCGAACGTGCACGGCACGAATGGGCGTAGAGCCAGTCGGCTGCCTCTTTGCTGTACTCATCCTTGACCTGCGGCTCGACGTGGGCGATGGCACCGCCGATGCGAGAGCTCTGCGGCTCCAGCAGATCAGGATCCATGGCGATCTGACGCTTGGCGAAGAGGAGAACCAGGAGGGTGGTGGGTCACCGCATCGCCGCGCGCCGCGTTCAGGGCATCGGGAAACGCGCCGGACGCGGCGCCGAGAAGATAGAGGACGGCTGGGCGAATGAGGCATGCATGTCGCTGAATCGCCGTCGCAGGTTCCGTGGTCGAAGTCGCCTGGGTCCGACGGGTGACGCACCGGTGCGCCACCGCGACCTCGCGTCGATAATTGCACCATGATGCGCATTCGCAAAGATCGTTGCGCGCGACGGGAACCTGATGCGCCATCAGGAAAGTCAGCATTGAGTCAGCATCAGTACCGCCCAGAACCGCCACCCGGCGCCAGGGACCGTCAAGATCAACATTTCGCTCCACATGCTCTGACCTGCAAAGACCCTGCCCAGCAGCTTGCCTGTTAGTCTCATCAGGAGGTAACCATGAGGATGCTCATCAACGTGCCCGAGACCGTCGTCGCCGACGCGTTGCGCGGGATGGCCGCCGCTCATCCCGAGCTCACCGTCGACGTGGAGCGGCGGGTCGTGGTGCGGCGGGACGCGCCCGTGGCCGGGAAGGTCGCGTTGGTGTCCGGCGGCGGCTCCGGACACGAGCCGTTGCACGGGGGGTTCGTGGGGCCCGGGATGCTGGCGGCCGCCTGTCCCGGCGAGGTGTTCACCTCCCCGGTGCCCGACCAGATGGTGCGGGCCGCGGCCGCCGTCGACAGTGGCGCCGGGGTGTTGTTCGTCGTCAAGAACTACACCGGTGACGTGCTGAACTTCGAGATGGCGGCGGAGCTCGCCGAGGACGAGGGCATCCAGGTCGCCAAGGTCCTCATCGACGACGACGTCGCCGTCACGGACAGCCTCTACACGGCCGGCCGGCGCGGGACCGGCGGCACGCTCTTCGTAGAGAAGATCGCGGGCGCCGCGGCCGAGGAGGGCGCGCCCCTGGAGCGCGTGGAGGCGATCGCACGCCGGGTCAACGAGCGCTGCCGTTCCTTCGGTGTCGCCCTGAGCGCGTGCACCACCCCCGCCAAGGGCAGCCCCACCTTCGATCTTCCCGAGGGCGAGCTGGAGTTGGGCATCGGCATCCACGGCGAGCCGGGCCGCGAGCGGCGGCCGATGATGACCTCCCGCGAGATCGCGGACTTCGCCGTCGACGCCGTCGTCGAGGACCTCCGTCCGTCCGGGCCTGTCATCGCCCTGGTCAACGGGATGGGCGCCACTCCTCTCCTCGAGCTGTACGGGTTCAACGCCGAGGTGCAGCGCGTCCTGGGCGAGCGGCGTGTGCCGGTGGCCCGGACCCTCGTCGGGAACTACGTGACCTCGCTCGACATGGCCGGATGCTCGGTGACCCTGTGCGAGGTGGACGAGGAGCTCCTGCGTCTCTGGGACGCGCCCGTGGAGACGCCCGCGCTTCGCTGGGGCCGGTGAGACGAACGAGAAGAGGAGACCGACATGACACAGACCTTCGACGCCGACTTCCTCGTGCGCTGGCTGGCCGCCGTGGCCGAAGCCGTCGACCGGGAGGCGGACCGGCTCACCGAGCTCGACTCGGCCATCGGCGACGCCGACCACGGCGCCAACCTCAAGCGCGGCTTCGCCGCCGTGACCGAGACCCTGGCCAAGGACCCGCCCGCCACACCGGGCGGTGTGCTCACCGCAGCCGGACGGCACCTGATCTCCACCGTGGGCGGCGCTTCGGGGCCCCTGTACGGCACGCTGCTGCGTCGTACCGGCAAGACGCTCGGCGACGACGAGCGCGTCACCCGGGAGCAGTTGGCGGAGGCGTTCGGCTCGGGCGTGGCCGCCGTGTCCCAGCTGGGCGGCGCGCAGGTGGGCGACAAGACGATGCTCGACGCGCTCGTGCCGGCCGTGGAGGGCCTGCGGAAGTCGTTCGGCGCGGCCCGCGCGGCGGCCGAGGAGGGTGCCCTCGCGACCGTACCCCTGCGGGCGCGCAAGGGCAGGGCCAGCTACCTGGGCGAGCGGTCGGTGGGACACCAGGATCCCGGGGCCACGTCCTCCGCATTGCTGTTCGCCGCCCTCGACGAGACCGCCCGTACGGAGACGGCCGGGACGACGGAGACGCCCAGCACCGAGGGGGCCTCATGAGCGCGGTCGGCTCCGGTCTCGTCGGCATCGTGCTCGTCTCGCACAGCGCCGCCGTCGCGACCGCCGTGGCCGAGCTGGCCCAGGGGCTCGCCGGGGGCGGTGACCTCGCCCCGGTCGTCCCGGCCGGCGGGACCCCCGACGGTGGTCTCGGGACGAGTTCCGAGCTGATCTCCGCGGCGGCGAAGGCCGTGGACGGGGGCGCCGGGGTGGCGATCCTCGTCGATCTGGGGAGCGCGGTGCTCACGGTGAAGGTCCTCCTCGCGGAGGGCGACGAACTGCCCGAGGGTTCCCGGCTCGTGGACGCGCCGTTCGTCGAGGGCGCGGTCGCCGCCCTGGTCACGGCGAGCGCGGGCGGGGACCTCGACGCCGTGGCGGCCGCCGCGTCGGAGGCGTACGCCTACCGCAAGGAGTGAGGGCACGGGAATCCTGTGCAGCAGCCTCAAGTGGTCGGGTTTCAGGCGCCGTTTGGCCGGAACTCGGCCGCTGTGGCGACGTGAGTGCGACCTACTCTTGGAGATCGCGGCCCTGAGACGGCTGTGCTGCCGGGCCTCTCCGGGCGCTGGCGTTCACCTGTGGTCCACCTGGTCCGCCCAGGTGATGGAGGAGGGGCAATGGGCAGTCTGCCTGTCATGGTCGTTTTCGCGCTCGTGTGGTTGCTGATCGCACTCGTGCCCCTGCGCACTCCGTCCGCCCGCAGGGGATGGGCGAGGGGCGTACTCGGCGTCTCGGCCCTCCTGGTGATCGGCGCCGCCCTGTTCGGAGCCAACGCGGAGGTGTCGGCCGGCTACGACGGTCCCGACCCCATGCTGCTCGCGGCGCTCGCGGCAGCGGTCCTCGTGGCCCCGGGTGCGATCGCGGCCCTGGTGCGCAACGCCAGGAACAGCTAGGCCGCGGGGACCCTACGAGCACCCACATTGTGATGTACCTGGTCAACGCACTAATGTCACAGGGCCTTGGTGTACGGGAAACCGGTGCAGTACCGGTGCGGCCCTCGCCACTGTGATCGGGAGGTCCGGCTCCACCCCCGCGGGGAACACCCTCGGGGAAGCCACTGGACCACGTCGGGAGACCGTCGTGGTGTGGGAAGGCGGAGTCGGGCGGAATGACCGTCAGCCAGGAGACCGGCCAGGGTGCGTTGTCCATCCACGAGGTGCTGGAGAGGGTCTCCCAACCATGCATATAGCCGAGGGGTATCTGCCCCCTGTGCACGCGGCCGCCTGGGGCGTCGCGTCCGCGCCGTTCGTCGTCCACGGGGTCCGCGCGCTGACCCGCGAAGTGCGGTCCAATCCTGAGTCCACCCTGTTGCTCGGCGCCGCCGGCGCCTTCACGTTCGTCCTGTCGGCACTCAAGCTGCCCTCCGTGACGGGGAGTTGTTCACATCCCACCGGTACCGGCCTCGGTGCCATCCTGTTCCGGCCGCCGATCATGGCGGTCCTGGGAACGATCACCCTGCTGTTCCAGGCGCTCCTGCTCGCCCACGGCGGGCTCACCACGCTCGGCGCGAACGTCTTCTCGATGGCGATCGTCGGGCCCTGGGCGGGATTCGGGGCCTATGTACTGCTGCGCCGGTTCGGTGCGCCGCTGATGGTCGCCGTCTTCTTCGGCGCGTTCGTCGCCGACCTGTCCACGTACTGCGTCACCAGCGTCCAGCTGGCGCTCGCCTTCCCCGACCCGGGCAGCGGCATCCCCGGCGCGCTCGCCAAGTTCGGCGGGATCTTCGCCGTCACCCAGATTCCGCTCGCGGTCAGCGAGGGCCTGCTCACCGTGCTCGTGATGCGCCTGCTGACCCAGTCCAGCAAGGGCGACCTGATCCGGCTCGGCGTCCTCACCGGACGCACGTCGGAGCGACGCGAGGAGGCGAGCGCTCGATGAGCCGGAACACGAAGATCAACGCCCTGCTGCTCCTCGTCGTCGCCGCGCTCGCGGTCCTGCCGCTCGCGCTGGGACTCGGGGACCACAAGGAGGAGCCCTTCGCGGGGGCCGACGCGGAGGCCGAGACCGCGATCACGGAACTCCAGCCGGACTACGAGCCGTGGTTCAGCCCGCTCTACGAGCCGCCGTCCGGGGAGATCGAGTCGGCGCTGTTCGCCCTTCAGGCGGCCCTCGGTGCCGGTGTCCTGGCGTACTACTTCGGTCTGCGGCGCGGCCGTCGACAGGGCGCGGCGCGGGCCGAGGCAGCCGAGACGTCCCAGGTGCAGGGCGCCGGAGCGGGGGTGACAGGGGCCGCCGGGGCCGGGACGGCGGAGCACGAGAGCGGCGCCGGTTCCAGCGCCGGTTCCCCCTCCGACACCACCGGCTCCAGCGCCGGCACCGGTCCGGGCGCGTAGTCGCCGATGCTGCCGATCGACGCGGCGGCGCACAGCAGTCGCTGGCGCCGCCGCCATCCCGCCGAGAAGGCGCTTCTCGGCTTCGGTCTCACCCTGTGCGCGGTCGGCCTGCCGCCGTGGCCCGGCGCGGTCCTCGTCGCGGCGGCCACGCTCACCGTGCTGCTCGGTCCGGCCGGCGTGCCGGGCCGGGCGCTGTGGCGGGCGTTCCGGATCCCGCTCGGGTTCTGTGTCACGGGCGCGATCCCGCTGCTGTTCGAAGTGGGCGGCGACCGGGGGCTCGTCGCCCTCGCGCCGGACGGTCCGACGCATGCGGGCGAGTTGCTGCTGCGGACCGCTTCGGCATCCCTCGGGGTGCTGCTCTTCGCGTTCACGACGCCGGTGTCCGACGTCCTGCCCCGGCTGGTACGGGCGGGGGTGCCGGCGCCGGTGGTGGACGTCGCCCTGGTGATGTACCGGATCATCTTCCTGCTGCTCGACGCCATGTCCAAGATCCGGCAGGCGCAGGCGGCCCGGCTCGGGCACACGACACGGGCGGCGACCTGGCGTTCCCTCGCGGGCCTCGGGGCGACCACGTTCGTGCGGGCCTTCGACCGGGCGCAGCGGCTGCAGTCGGGGCTCGCCGGGCGGGGGTACGACGGGACGCTGCGCGTCCTGGTGCCCGCGTGCGCGCTCTCCCGCCCGTTCCTCGCCGCGACGGGCGTGCTGCTCGCCGGACTCGTCGCCCTCACCCTCGTACTGGAAAGGCTCCTTCCGTGACGTCTCCGACCCCTGTCGTGGAACTGGTGAAAGCCGGATTCGCCTACGAGGACGGGCCCCCGGTCCTGGCCGGCGTGGACTTCGCCGTCGCGGAGGGGCGGGCGGTCGCGCTGCTCGGGCGCAACGGCAGCGGCAAGACGACGCTGTTGCGCCTGCTCAGCGGCGGGCTGCGGTGTGTGAGCGGGTCACTGCGTCTGGACGGTACGGAGGTGGCGTACGACCGGAAGGGGCTGACCCGGCTGCGGACGACCGTGCAGCTGGTGGTGCAGGATCCCGACGACCAGCTGTTCGCCGCGTCCGTGGACCAGGACGTGTCGTTCGGCCCGATGAACCTGGGCCTGCCCGAGGAGGAGGTACGGCGACGGGTTCGCGAGGCCCTGGAGGCGCTGGACATCACGGCGCTCGCGGACCGGCCGACCCATCTGCTCTCGTACGGGCAGCGCAAGCGGGCGGCGATCGCGGGCGCGGTGGCGATGCGGCCCCGGGTCCTGATCATGGACGAGCCGACGGCCGGTCTCGATCCGCACGGGCAGGAGCGGCTGCTCGACGCGCTCCAGCGACTGCGGGAGGCCGGTACGACGGTGCTGATGGCCACGCACGACGTGGATCTGGCCTTGCGCTGGGCGGACGAGGCGGCGGTGCTCGCACCGTCGGGGCTGCGGACCGGGCCGGTCGCGGAGCTCCTCGCGGACGGCGCGCTGCTCGACGAGGCCCGGCTGCGCCGCCCCTGGGGTACGGCGGTGGCCCGGCTGCTGCGCACCCACGGTCTGCTCGCCGCGGGGGCGGCCGAGCCTCGGACGCCTGAGGAGCTGGACGCGTGGCTGGGCGCGGCGGCCACGCCAGTCCGTACCGAGTAGCTCGGCCCGACGCCCGCCCGTAACCAGATGCTCGACTCGACGGCCGCCCGTAACGAGCTGCTCGACTCGACGCCCGCCCGTATCGAGTAGCTCGGTACGGCGGCCTCCCGCGCGCCGAAAGCTACCGAGTAGTAGACATCACGTCCCGAATCTTCTGCAACTAGTTGCATAACGGAGGGGGGTCCCCTAGAACTGAGGGCGATGATCCTGCGCGAGGAGGCGCCCGCATGACCCCGTACCCGCACCTGCTGAGCCCGCTCGACCTCGGGTTCACCACCCTGCCCAACCGGGTGATCATGGGGTCGATGCACGTCGGCCTCGAGGAGACCGAGCACGGCTTCGAGCGCATGGCCGCCTTCTACGCCGAGCGGGCCCGCGGCGGCGTCGGCCTCATCGTCACCGGTGGCATCGCACCCAACGACGCCGGCCGCCCCTGGGACGGCGGCGCCAAGCTCACCACCGCGGACGAGGTCGCCGAGCACCGGCTGATCACCGACGCCGTGCACGCCGAAGGCGGCCGGATCGCGATGCAGATCCTGCACTTCGGCCGGTACGCGTACCACCCCGCGCTCGTCGCGCCCAGCGCCCTCAAGGCACCCATCAGCCCCTTCGTGCCGAACGAGCTGACGGACGCCGAGGTCGAGCAGACTGTCGAGGACTACGCACGCTGCGCCGAGCTCGCCAAGGAGGCCGGATACGACGGCGTCGAGGTGATGGGCTCCGAGGGCTACCTCATCAACGAGTTCATCGCCGCCGCGACCAACCAGCGCACCGACCGCTGGGGCGGCTCCTACGAGAACCGCGTCCGCTTCCCGCTGGAGATCGTCCGCCGGATCCGCGAGCGCGTCGGCGAGGACTTCATCCTCGTCTACCGCCTCTCCATGCTGGACCTCGTGCCCGGCGGCTCCACCCTGGAGGAGGTCGTCCAGCTCGCCAAGGAGATCGAGGCCGCCGGAGCCACCATCATCAACACCGGCATCGGCTGGCACGAGGCGCGCATCCCCACCATCGCCACCTCCGTGCCGCGCGGCGCCTACACCTGGGTGACGAAGAAGCTGATGGGCGCGGTCTCCGTACCGCTCGTCACCAGCAACCGCATCAACACCCCCGAGGTCGCCGAGGAGATCCTCGCCGACGGCCGCGCCGACCTGGTCTCGCTGGCCCGCCCCTTCCTCGCCGACCCGGAGTTCGTGGCCAAGGCCACGGCCGACCGCGCCGACACCATCAACACCTGCATCGGCTGCAACCAGGCCTGCCTGGACCACACCTTCAATCTGAAGATCACCTCCTGCCTGGTCAACCCGCGCGCGTGCCACGAGACGGAGCTGGTCCTCTCCCCCACCCGCCGCGCCAAGCGGATCGCGGTCGTCGGCGCGGGCCCGGCCGGCCTCTCCTGCGCGGTGTCGGCGGCCGAGCGCGGCCACTCCGTGACCCTGTTCGACGCGGCCGCCGAGATCGGCGGTCAGCTGAACGTCGCCAAGAAGGTCCCCGGCAAGGAGGAGTTCGACGAGACGCTGCGCTACTTCCGCGTCCAGCTCGCCGAGCGCGGGGTCGACGTACGCCTCGGCACGCCGGTCTCGGCCGGTGATCTGGACGAGTTCGACGAGGTCGTCGTCGCCACCGGCGTCTCCCCCCGCACCCCCGGCATCGCGGGCGTCGACCACCCGAGCGTCCTCAGCTACCTGGACGTGCTGCGGGACGGCGCGCCCGTCGGCGAGCGGGTCGCGATCATCGGCGCGGGCGGCATCGGCTTCGACGTCGCGGAGTTCCTGACGGACGGCGGGGAGGGTGCGAGCCAGGACCCGGAGACGTACTTCCGCCAGTGGGGTGTCGACACCTCGTACGAGAACCGGGGCGGGCTGCGCGCCCCCGAGCGCGGCGCGCCGCCGCGCCAGGTGCACCTGCTCCAGCGCAAGGAGTCCAAGGTCGGCGCCGGCCTCGGCAAGACCACCGGCTGGATCCACCGCACCGAGCTCAAGCACCGGGGCGTCGCGATGGTCGCGGGTGTCTCGTACGACCTGATCGACGACGAGGGCCTGCACGTCACGATCGGCGGCGAGCAGCAGCTGCTGCCCGTCGACACGGTCGTGCTCTGCGCGGGCCAGGAGCCGCGCCGGGACCTGTACGAGGAGCTGATCGCCGCGGGCCGGGTGGCGCACCTGATCGGCGGCGCCGACGTGGCCGCCGAGCTGGACGCCAAGCGGGCCATCGACCAGGGCACCCGCCTCGCGGCCACCCTGTGATCACCGTGGCCGGCCACTCCTAGGATGCGTTCATGTCCCTCCCGCACGCGATCCTCACCGCGTTGCTCGAGAAGCCGTCCTCCGGCCTCGAACTGACGCGCCGCTTCGACAAGTCGATCGGCTACTTCTGGTCGGCCACGCACCAGCAGATCTACCGCGAGCTGGGCAGGCTGGAGCAGGCGGGGCACATCCGTGCCCTGCCCGCCCCGGTGCCGGTACGGGGACAGCGCAAGGAGTACGAGGTGCTGCCCGCGGGCCGCGAGGAGCTCGGCACCTGGGTGGCGAGGTCGGAGGACCCGAAACCCATGCGGGCCGCCCTGCTGCTGCGGATGCGGGCGGCCGCGGTGGTCGGCGCCTCCGGCCTGCGCGCCGAGCTGACCCGTCATCTCACGCTGCACCAGGAGCAGTTGGACGAGTACCTGGCGATCGAGACCCGAGACTTCCCGAGCGAACGCCGCCACTCCGAACCCGACCGGCTGCGCCATCTCGTCCTGCGGGGCGGGATCGAGATGGAGCGCTTCTGGGTGGAGTGGCTGACGGGGGCGCTGGCGGAGCTCGGGACGGAGTGACGTCCCGGGCGGGGTCCTCTGCGGACCCGCCCGGGCGACCGCGCCCAGGCGAACCAGAGACCGGAGCGCCGGTGCCGTGCCGGGGGTACGTCCACGATGTCGGCGGCCCCCAGGTCGAGGATCCCGCCGGGCGCGTTCACGAGCCGAAGCAGGAGACCCGTCCGCGCACGCAGGCTCATCCGGGCCCGGCGTTCCTCCACGGCGGCCAGCGCGCCACGGTGCGGTCCTGCCCGAAGCGGGGCCAGTCGTACGGGGCCACGGTTCGGCGGATCACGCGCGGACAGGGCCTGGCGCCCTCCCGCGCCGCCTCGGTGAGGCAGGCGGCGTCGCGGCGGAGGTCGTACAGGACGAGGGAAAGATACGGGTCCCCCCAGCCGCGGTCGTCCGGAAACGGGCGCCGTGAGCGGGGGATGTGATGTGCGGTGCGTGCCATGGGGACTCCGCGGGTCGGCACCGCCGGGGACTTCCCGGCGGGCTACCTGAACCCCATGGACCCGTAGACCCGTTCGCCTGCCATGTGGCTGATCCTAGCGGCCTCGGGGCGACGCGGTCCGTGACGTTGTGGATACTGGGAGGTTGGAGTTCCACGACACGAAAGGGCGGGTATGGCCGACGACTTGGGGCACCGCGCGACACGTCACGCGGTGGTCATCGGGGGAAGTCTCGCCGGGCTGCTGGCCGCCCGGGTGCTGGCCGAGCACGCGGAGAGGGTGACGGTCGTCGAGCGCGACCGGCTGCCCGAGGGGCCGGAGGCGCGGGCGGGTGTCCCGCAGGGCAGGCATCTGCACGTCCTGATCGCGGGTGGGCAGCGGGCGCTCGACGAACTGCTCCCGGGATTCACGGACGAGTTGACCACGCTCGGGGCACCCACGGTGGGCGCTCCCGCCGACATGATCCAGTGGCAGAACGGCAAGTGGTTCCGCCGCACCGCCGCCACCACCCACCACTACACCGGCCCGCGCCCGCAGCTGGAATGGCTGGTGCGGCAGCGGGTGCTCGCCGATCCGCGCATCGAGCTGATCGAGGGCACCGAGACCGTGGGCCTGACCGGCGACTCCTCGCGGGTCAGGGGCGTACGGCTGCGCGAGCGGGGCGCGGGGGCCGACAGGGAAACCCGCACGCTGGCCGCGGATCTGGTGGTGGACGCCTCGGGGCGCTCCACGAAGGCCGCCGACTGGCTGGCGGGCATCGGCGCGGAGGCCCCGCACGAGGAGACCCTGGACACGGGGCTGGCGTACGGCACCCGGGTGTACCGCACCCCGGCCGAGGCGGACACGGACGCGACGGGCTACTACATCGTGCCCAACCCCGCCCAGGTGTACAGCGGTGTGGTGCTGCCCCTGGGCGACGGGCACCACCTGGTGACCCTCTCCGGGCTGCGCGGTGACGAACCGCCCACCGAGGAGGGCGCGTTCGAGGAGTACGCGAAGCGGCTGCCGCATCCGGTGATCAGCGACTGGCTGGCGCGCGCCGAGCCGGTGTCTCCGGTGTACGGCTTCCGGAAGACCGCCAACATCCGGCGCCGGTACGACCGTCCGGGCCGCCGCCCGGCCGGCTTCCTCGCCACCGGCGACGCTCTCTGCGCCTTCAACCCGATCTACGGGCAGGGCATGGCCGTCGCCGCGCTGAGCGCGGTCGCGCTGCGTCGGGCGCTCGCCGACCCGAAGCGCACACCGACGACCCGTACGGTGCAGCGGGCTCTGTTCGACGCCTCCCGGCAGGCCTGGGACATCTCGGCGGGCGCCGACAAGAAGATGCCGGGCGCGACCGGTGACGCGGCCCGGCCGGGCCCGCTGGACCGGGTCTTCGGCTGGTACATGGGACGGGTGGTGGAGCGGTCGGCGGGTGATCCGGCCGTGGGGGCGTCGTTCCGTGCGACGATCACCCTGACCGCCCCGCTGACGAGCCTTTTCGCCCCCTCGGTGGCGCGGGCGGTGCTCTTCGGACCGGTCGGCGAGACGCCGACGGGGCCGCCCCTGCGCCGCGACGCGTAGGGAGTGGCCGAGGTGGCCGGGCCGCAGCCCTGGGGCGCGGCCCGGTCGCCGGAGCGCGGCGGGGGCCTCTCCGGCACGCTTGTTGTCCTCAGGCCCCCGGCGCCGCCACCACCACCCCGGCGGCGATGGCCCCGCCGAGCGCCGCGTAGTCGTCGGCGTTCTGGCCCGCGTAGGCGTGGGCGAAGTCGGCGACGGAGCGGTCGAAGACGTCCGAGCCGCCCAGGTACGCCGCGATCGCGATGCGGTCGCCGGAGCGGGCGTGGGCGCGGGCCAGGGCGCGGCCGCAGAGCCTCGCGTAGTCCCGCAGCATGACCGGGGACATGGTCTCCACCTCGGCGGAGCCCTTCATGTCGCGCAGCTGGCGCCAGTAGAAGTGGCGTTGTTCGGGTCCGGTCATCCAGCCGAGGAAGATGTCGCTGGCGGCCTGGGTGAGGCGCTGTCCGTAGACGACGCGGCGCCCCTGGTGGGCGTAGACGCTCGGCTCCAGGTACGGCTCGAGGACCGAGCGGCCGGCCTCCTTGATCTGGAGGATGAGCGGGTCGCCGTCGTCCCGTCCTTCGAGGAGGAGGACGAAGCAGCGGGTGCCGACGCTGCCGACCCCGACGACCTTGCGGGCGGCTTCGAGGAAGCGGTAGCGGTCGAGGAGCACCCGCCGTTCCTCGGAGAGCGAGCTGCGGTAGTCGTGGTAGATCTTGCCGAGCGTGACCCGGTCGATGTCCGTGGTCCGTTCGAGCAGCGGCGGGTCGTCGACGATGTGCCGGACCCCGGTCGCGTCGATCTCGGTGAGCTTGGCGAGCGCGTGGAGGCTGGTGCGCCGGCGGGCGCGGGCGAGCCGGTTCTCGAATCGGGCGCGTTCGTCGCGGCGCACCAGGGGGACGAGGTCGTCGGCGGTGATCCGCTCGTACCAGACGGTGAGTTCTCCGAGGTCGGCGAGACGGCGCATGGCGATCCGGTACGACTCCACGGCGACGAGGGCCGCGCGGCGGGCCTTGGCCCTGGTGCTGCCGTTCTGGAGGGCCGCGACGGTGATGCTGGCGGCGAGCCGCTTCACGTCCCATTCGAAGGGGCCGGGGAGCGTCTCGTCGAAGTCGTTCACATCGAACAGGAGCGTCCGTTCGGGTGAGGCGTAGACCCCGAAGTTGAGGAGGTGGGCATCGCCGCAGAGCTGGACGGTGAGTCCGGTGTGGCGCTGGGCGGCGAGGTCGGCGGCCATGACGGCGGCGCCGCCGCGGAGGAAGGCGAAGGGTGAGGCCGCCATCCGGCCGTACCGGAGGGGTACGAGGTCGGGCAGCCGGTCCTGGGCCTGGCGTTCGAGCACACCGATGGGGTCGGGGCGCTGTGAGCTGGGTATCCAGCGGCCGTGGGAGGAGCGGGGGACGTGCTTGCGGGCCGCCCTGCCCCGTTCGGCACGCTCCGACGGTGTCGTCATCCGGCCTCACCCGCCTCGTCCGCGGTCACGGTCTCGTCCCCGCCACCTGCTACCTCATTACAAGGTGACTCGCTCGTTTCGGCCACTCTGCCGGGCAGCCCTGGCAAAATGGTTTAGACCAATGATAGGAATTGGTCACCCGCACGACCCATGCGGTCACGCTGAGCGAAGAGAGGGTTTGATCATGGCCGAGCCCGAATCCGAGGCGGCGGCAGACGCGCCGCTCTATCTCCGGGTCGCCGCCGCGTTGCGCGAGGACCTCGCCCACCGCCGCATCTCCCCCGGCAGCAGGCTCCCTTCGGAACGATCCCTGTCCCAGCGCTACCACGTCAACCGTCAGACGGTACGCAGCGCGCTCCAACTCCTGCGGGACGAAAGGCTCGTGGTGACCGACCGGCGCGGCACCTTCGCCGCCTCGGGACCCGAGGCCGGGAGCGAGCCCGTCGCCCCGGCCCTCACGGCCCGTCGGCCGACCTTCCCCGGCGGCCCGCGCGCGGCCGAGGCGCTGGTACGGGCCTCACTCACCTGGGAGCCGCCGCCCACGCCGCTGACGGCACGGCTCCTGCTCACACCGGGCGAGCCGACGCTGGTCCACCGGCACGTGGTGCTCGGGCCGCAAGGAGCGGCGCTCCAACGGGCGGTGTCGTGGTTCTCGCGGCCCGCACTCACCGAGATCCCGCAGCTCGCACGCTACCGGCGGGGGCGGGACTGGCGCCAACAGCCCGATCTGCGACTGCTCTACCACTGGATGCACCAGGCGGGGCTGCGGGTCACCCACCGGGAGTCCGTCGGCGTGCCGGGCCCGGCCATGACGTCGGCCGGCGGCGCGGCCCGGCTGATCGTCCACCGGGTGGTGAGCGACCAGCACGGGCACGCGCTGGAGATCACGGACATCGACTTCTCGGCCCAGTCGGCGGCCTGGACGTACGAGTTCAGCGCCTGAGGGCGGGCCGGTTCCTGTCCGGTACGGGGACAGGAACCGGCTCTCTCGTCACAGGAGTCGGGTTTCCGTGCCGTCCGACTCCTGGGCCACTCCGGTCAGATGATGCCCTCCGAGATCTCCGCCTCCTCGCGGGCGTTGCCGTACGCCGTCGGTGTGCCGTACGAGCGCCGGGCGACGTACCACCAGACGCTGGCCAGGACGAGCACGACGGCCAGCGCGATCACGGCGTAGTTCATGGTGTCGACCGTCACCGGGGACTTCTGCGGCAGGCAGAACAGCACGGTCACGAACGCCACCCAGACGACGGCGGTCCAGCCGATCGGCTTGCTCCAGCGTCCCAGGCTCCACGGGCCGGGCGTGAACCGCTTCCCGGCGCGCAGGCGCAGATAGATCGGGATGGCGTAGGCGGGCGTGATGCCGATGACGTTGATCGCGGTGACGGCACCGTAGGCGGTGGCGGAGTACAGCGAGGGGAGGGCGAGCACCGCGGCCACGGCGACGGCGAGCCAGACGGCCGGCACCGGGGTCTGGGTGCGGCCGCTGACCTTGCGCCAGATCGCGGAGCCGGGCAGGGCGTTGTCGCGGCTGAAGGCGAAGACCATGCGGCTGGCGGCGGCCACCTCGGCGTTGCCGCAGAAGAGCTGGGCGACGATGACGACGAGGAGCAGGGCGGTGGCACCACCGGTGCCGAGCGCGTCCAGGAAGATCTGGGCGGGCGGGACGCCCGTGGCGCTGTTCTGCGTGGCCGAGTAGTCCTGGATGGCGAAGCTCAGCCCGGCGAGCAGGGCGAATCCGGCGAGCCAGGAGACCCAGATGGCCCGCACGATGCCCTTGGAGGCGGCGACGGAGGCGTTGGAGGTCTCCTCGGAGAGGTGGGCCGAGGCGTCGTAGCCGGAGAAGGTGTACTGGGCGAGGAGCAGACCGATGGCGGCGACGTAGAAGGGGTTGGCCCACCCGGTGTCGTTGACGAACTCGGTGAACACGAAGTCCGCGGACTGGTGCCGGTCGGGGATGAACGCGAGGGCGCCGACGATGATCGCCACGCCCGCGAGGTGCCACCAGACGCTGATCGAGTTGAGCACGCTGACCAGGCGGACGCCGAAGAGGTTCAGGACGGCGTGGAGCAGCAGGATCGCGAGGAAGATCAGGAAGGTGGAGCCCGCGGTGGGCTCGAAGCCCCACTGCAGGTTGAGGAAGGCGCCGGTGAAGAGTGCGGCGCCGTAGTCGATGCCCGCGATGGCGCCGAGGAGGCCGAGCAGATTCAGCCAGCCGGTGTACCAGCCCCAGCGGCGTCCGCCGAGCCGGTCGGCCATGTAGTAGAGGGCGCCGGAGGTCGGGTAGGCGCTGGTGACCTCGGCGAGGGCGAGGCCCACGCACAGCACGAAGAGCCCGACGCCGACCCAGCCCCAGAGCATGACGGCGGGGCCGCCGGTGCCCATGCCGAAGCCGTACAGGGTCATGCATCCGGAGAGGACGGAGATGACCGAGAAGCTGATCGCGAAGTTGCCGAAGCCGCCCATGCGGCGGGCGAGGACGGGCTGGTAGCCGAGCTCCCTCAGCCGCGCCTCCTCGTCCTGGGCCGGGGGTGGCTTGCGCAGCGCGTCGGTGGGGTCGGGGGCGGTGCGGGACATGCGTTCCTCCGGGGACGGGGGGTGAGCGGGGTGGGGGGTACAGGGTGCGGGGGCGGCAGGGGTGCGGGGCGGAAGGGGACCCGGTGAGAGCACTCAGCCGCTGAGACAGCGGGCGCGGGCCCGCAGGAAGACCTCTTCGGCGAGCACGCGGTCGTCCGGATGCGGGGTCCGGTACGCCCACGGAAGGGTCGTGTAGTACGGGCCGAGCGAGTCGAGGACCCGGGCCGCGTCGGTGAAGCGGAGGGCTCCGAAGAGGGCGTGCGCCAGGTGGTTGAGGTCGAGCAGGGAGGCCTCGTCGGTGGCGCAGAAGAGGAACCAGGTGTCGAGGGCGCGCTGGGCTTCACGGACGGCGTCCTCGGCGACCCAGTGGAGGTCCAGGGCCCGCTCGTGGCCGCGCTCGCGCCGGTAGCGCTCGACGCGCACATACAGCGGTAGGGCGTGCAGGGCGGAGCCGACGGGTGCCGAGGAGGCGGCCCAGTGGGCGTAGTTGACGGCCTCGGAGAGCGGTCCCGGGCGCCGGGCGTACACGAACTGGAGCATCCGGTGGTGCGCCTCGCGGTTGTGCGGGTCGCGCTTCTCCGCCTCGGCGAGCAGGCCCCAGGGGCCGGGCGGCAGCATCGGGGCCGGCGGGGACAGCCGGTGCTCCTCCATGCGCTGACGGCCGTCGAGGGCGGCGAGGGCGATCAGGCCGACCCAGGGCACCGGGTCGTCGGGGGCGAGGTCGGCGGCCTCCCGGCACGCGGTCCAGGCCTCCTGCCAGAGCTCCCGGGTGCGGGCGTGGCCGGCGCGGTGCGCGCGTACGGCCCGCTCGACGGTCACCCGGCTGTGCATCACGGTGGCGGCGAGGCTCCCGGGCTGCTCGGTCCGCCACATGTGGACGACGTCGGTGCCCGCGGCGACGGCGGCGAGGACCTGGGTGCGTCGGGTCCAGCCGTCCCAGCCCGTCGTCTCGTCGAGGAGCCGGGCCATCGCCACCCAGCGTCCGGTGCGTAAGTCCTGGACGGCGTTGCGCAGGGCGTGGTCGTGGCCCGCGGGGTGGTAGACGGGTCTGAAGCCGTGTCCGGCCATCAGGGGGTGAGGCGTGGTGTGGATGACATGGGTCCTCGGTGGATGGGAGGGGGTGGTCAGTCCCCCGGCGGGCGTCCCGGCCGTTGATCGGCGATCACTATAGAGGGCTCTGGATGCGACCGCTCCACTTTGTTTCTCGACAGTAATTATCAAGCCAACGACCGAATTTGACTTACCGTCAGGTTCGGCGATGGACCTGACGTGATCACCCGCCGAGGCTTGACGGAGCGCCGCCGCGACGGCACCCTGACCCTTTTCGGTGATCGGATGATCACCGAACGTCCAGGGACAGGAGCACCGCGATGACGGGCGGCCCGGTACTCGCCGTCGACCAGGGCACCTCGGGCACCAAGGCCCTCGTCCTCTGCCCCGAGCGCGGAGTCGTCGGCAGCGGTACGGCTCCCGTACGGCCCCGGTATCTGCCGGGCGGACTGGTCGAGGTCGACCCTCGTGAGCTGTACGACTCCGTGGTCACCGCGGGCCGCGCGGCACTCGCCGAGGCCGGGACGCCGGTGGTCGCCGTGGGTCTCGCCAATCAGGGCGAGACGGTCCTCGCCTGGGACCCCGTCACCGGCGAGCCGCTCACCGACGCCCTGGTCTGGCAGGACCGCCGAGCGGCCTCCGTCTGCGCCGAACTCGACCCGTACGCAGATCGGTTGAGGCAGCTCACCGGACTTCCCCTCGACCCCTACTTCGCCGCTCCCAAGATGGCCTGGATCCGCCGCCACGCCACCGGCGCCGGCGTCGTCACCACCAGCGACACCTGGCTCGTCCACCGGCTGACCGGCGCCTTCGTCACCGACGCGGCGACCGCCGGCCGCACCGGACTCCTCGACCTCGACACCGTCGCCTGGTCGGAGACCGCCCTCGACCTGTACGGCCTGGGCGGCGAACGCCTCCCCCGGGTCGTGGACTGCGACACGCGTGTCGGCACCACCACCGCCTTCGGCCCGACGCTCCCGCTCACCGGCCTGCTGGTCGACCAGCAGGCGGCGCTGCTCACCCAGAGCGCCGACGACCCGGCCGCCGCCAAGTGCACCTACGGCACCGGCGCCTTCCTCCTCGCACAGACCGGCCCCGTACCCCGGCGCGCGTCCTCCGGCCTGGTCAGCTGTGTCGCCTGGCGGCTCGGCGGACGGGTCGCCCACTGCCTGGACGGGCAGGTGTACACCGTCGCCTCCGCCGTGCGCTGGCTCACCGACCTCGGCGTCATCGGCGGTGCGGCCGACATCGACCCGGTCGGCGGAGGGGTCCCGGACACCGGCGGCGTCACCTTCGTTCCCGCGCTCGCGGGGCTCGCCGCGCCCTGGTGGCGGGGCGACGTGCGCGGCTCGCTCACGGGGCTCGGCCTGGACACCGCGCCCGGCCATCTGGTCCGGGCCCTCTGCGAGGGCATCGCCGCGCAGGTCGTGGAACTCGCCTCGGCCGTCGCCTCGGACCGGGGGGCGCCGCTGACCTCACTGCGCGCCGACGGCGGGCTCACCCGGTCCGCGCTGCTCATGCAGACCCAGGCGGATCTCCTCCAACTACCCGTCGAAGTATCGTCGTTGCCCGACGCGACGGCGCTCGGCGCCGGCGCGGTGGCCCGACTCGGACACGAACCGGGGCTCACGCTCCGCGAGGCCGTACCGGAGTGGAAGCCCTCGGCCGTGTACGAACCCCGGATCTCGGGCGACGAGGCGGGCGAGCGCCTCGCGCGGTTCCGCGGGGAGGTGGCGGCACTCGTCGCGCGGGCGGGGCCGGTCGGCGGGGCGCCGACGGGCGAGGATTCCGGCTGCGGCTCCGGCTCCGGCTCCGGCTCCGGCTCCGGCTCCGGCTCCTCATGAGTGTCACGCGTACAGGGCCCCTTCCCGCGGGCCCCGACGCGACGTACGACGTCGTGGTCGTCGGCGCGGGGGTGGTCGGCTCCGCGATCGCCCGGACGCTGGCCCGCCACCCCCTGCGGGTCGCCCTCGTGGAGGCCGCGAACGACGTCGGCGACGGCACGTCGAAGGCCAACACCGCCATCCTGCACACCGGTTTCGACGCTCTGCCGGGCACGCTGGAGGCGACACTCGTCCGCGAGGGATACCGCCTCCTCTCCTCGTACGCACAGGAGACCGGCATCCCCGTGGAGCCGATCGGCGCCCTGCTCGTCGCCTGGGACGAGCAGCAACGGGCCGCCCTCCCCCGCCTCGCGGAGAAGGCCGCACTCAACGGGCACCGCACGACACGGCTGCTCACCTCCGCCGCACTCCAGTCACGCGAACCACATCTGGGTGCCGGTGCGCTCGCCGCACTCGAAGTGCCGGGCGAGTCGGTGATCTGCCCGTGGACGACAACCCTCGCGTACGCCACCCAGGCCGTCCGCTCGGGCGTCGACCTGCACCTCGACTGCCGGGTGGAGAAGGTCCGCCCGGGCGATCCGTACCACCGGCTCGTCACCCGCCGCGGCGAGCTGCGGACCCGGCATCTCGTCAACGCCTGCGGTCTCCACGCCGACGCCTTCGACGCGCTGGTCGGCCGGGAGGACTTCACCGTCACCCCGCGCCGCGGGCAGCTGCTCGTCTTCGACAAGTTCGCGCGCGACCTGGTGCGGCACATCCTGCTCCCCGTGCCGGGCCCGCTCGGCAAGGGCGTGCTGATCGCGCCGACGGTGTACGGCAACGTCATGCTCGGGCCCACCGCCGAGGACCTGGACGACAAGACCGCCACCGGCACGACTGCGGAGGGACTCGCCGGACTCCGCGAGCAGGGCGGCCGGATCCTCCCCGCTCTGCTCGACGAGGAGGTGACCGCCGTCTACGCCGGACTGCGCGCCGCAACCGGGCAGGAGGACTACCGGATCGCCGCACATCCTGCACTCCGGTACGTGACGGTGGGCGGGATCAGGTCCACCGGACTCACCGCCTCCCTCGCCATCGCCGAGCACGTCCGCGGGCTGCTCGCCGACTGCGGGCTCGGCCTCGGGCCCGAGCGGCCCCTCGCCCGGCTCCGGATGCCGAACCTCGGCGAGGCCTTCCCCCGCCCGTACCGGGACGCCCGGCTCATCGCAGAGGACCCGGACTTCGGTGCGATCGTCTGTCACTGCGAGCGGGTCACCCGGGGCGAGATCCGGGCCGCTCTCACGTCGACGATCCCGCCGGGCGGCCTCGACGGCCTGCGCCGCCGCACGCGCGCGCGTGGCGGCCGCTGCCAGGGGAACCACTGCGGCGCCGAGGTACGGGCGTTGTTCGAGCAGCACGCGGAGCACCGGAAGGGGACCCGGTGAGCGGTACGGGCGTTGTCGTACGTGGACGAGGAGGGGCCCCGTGAGCCGTACGGGCCTTGTCGTACGTGGACGAGGAAGGGCCCGGTGAACCGCGCCGTCGACGTGCTCGTGGTGGGCGCCGGACCCGCCGGGCTCGCCGCCGCCACCCGGCTCGCCGCGGCGGGTGCGGGGCGCGTCGAGGTCCTGGAGCGGGACCGGGCCGCCGGCGGGGTCCCCCGGCACTGCGCCCGTCCGGGGTTCGGCTCGGACGGGCGGGGCCGCCCCCTGGACGGTCCCGGCTCCGCGCGTCGCTCGGTGCGCGCCGCCGTGCGCGCCGGGGCCACCGTCCGTACCGGGGTGTCCGCAACCGGGTGGGCCGGGCCCCTCACGCTCGACGTCACGACGCCGGCCGGGCTCGAACGCGTCCGGGCCCGGGCGGTCGTCCTGGCCACGGGGGCCCGTGAACGCCCCCGCAGCGCACGGCTCGTCCCCGGGTCGCGGCCCGCCGGCGTACTGACCACGGGTGAGCTCCAGCGGCTGGTCCTTCGGTTCGGGGCGCGGCCGGAGCACATCGGGTGGCGGGCGGTGGTCGTCGGTGGTGATCCCGTGGCCCGCGGCGCCGTGCGGACGCTGCGCGCCGTGGGGGTCGACGTGGTGGCCGTCGTCTGCGAACACCCCGTGAGGAAGGCGGCGTTCGGGGACGTCCCCGTGCTCTCCGGGGCGGTCGTGTCGGAGCTGCTCGGCCGCGGGCGGCTGACCGGGGTCTCGGTCCGGGGCGGGGCGGACGGTGCGACCCGGCACACCCTGCGGTGCGACACCGTGGTCTTCACCGGGGACTGGATACCGGACCACGAACTCGCCCGCGCGTGCGGGCTGCCGCTCGTGCCCGGCACGCGGGGCCCTGCGACGGACGGCGCGTTCCGGACCGCCGCACCCGGGGTCTTCGCGGTCGGCAACCTCCTGCGCGGCGTGGAGTCGGCGGTGGTGGCCGCCGCCGAGGGGCGCGCGGTGGCGTCGGCCGTGCTCGATGTGCTCGAAGGAGAGCCCTGGCCGGAGCGTGTCGTGCCGGTGGGAGTGCCGACGGTAGGACCCGCGGGAGGGCCGACGGGATCGGGGGGACCGCTCCGGTGGGTGACGCCCGGTCTGCTCGGCCCGGTGGCCTCGCCTCTGTTCGTACGGCCGGAGCGCCCGCTCGTACGTCCGGTCCTGACCATCTCCCAGGACGGCGCCCCGCTGCGGCGGCTGCGGCTGAGCGGCTCGCTCGTCCCCTGGCGGTCGGTGCGGCTGCCGGTGCAGTGGGCGGACGGCGTGGACCTCGGGGGCGGACCGGTGGAGGTCGCCGCCGAGGAGTGACGTGCGCGGCGGGGGCGTGCGGGCCCGAGGCGTCCACGCGGGGCGCGCGGGCCGCGCGGGTGCGGCTGCGGCGACCCGCGTGCGCGGCTGCGACGGCGGGGGCTCTTCGGCCAGACTGGCCGGCATGTCTGACAAACGCAGTGCGGGTCTTCTCGTCTTCCGCCGTACGACGGACGGCGGCGTCGAAGTACTCATCGGTCATATGGGCGGGCCCTTCTGGGCGTCCCGCGAGCAGTCGGCCTGGTCGATCCCCAAGGGGGAGTACGAACCGGACGAGACCCCGGAGGCGGCGGCGAGCCGTGAGTTCCTGGAGGAGCTGGGACTTCCGGCACCCGAGGGCGAGTGGCTGGACCTCGGCGAGTCCCGGCAGCGCAACGGAAAGCTCGTCACCGTCTGGGCCGTCGAGGGAGCGCTCGACCCGGCGGCGATCGTGCCGGGCACCTTCACCATGGAATGGCCGCCCCGGTCCGGCGTCCAGGGGGAGTTCCCGGAGATCGACCGGGTGGGCTGGTTCGTCCCGGAGGCGGCCGCGCCGCTCCTCGTGGAGGGCCAGCGGGTCTTCCTGGAACGGCTGGTGGAGCGGCTCGACGGGCGGGGCTGAGGGCGATTGTCAGACCCGTACGAGAGGGTGGTGAGCGCCGAACTGTCGAGAGGGAGCCCGACATGACCACGACCACGATCACCGCCAGCGAGCGCGCGGCCGCCCAGGCGTACCTGCGGTTGCTCGAATCCACCCAGGCCGTGCTGACCGATCCACAGCTCGCCCCGTACGCGGGGGTGATGCTCACCCATCCGATGGCCGAGGCGGACGAGGCGCTCCGGGCCGCCGGCCTCGTGGGGAACGAGGCCCGGCTGCTGCGGCTCGTCTCGTCCCTGCGCGCCTCCGCCGCGACCGCCTGGGGGCGGGCCGGGTGAGGAGGGGCTCAGGTCCGGAAGGAGTTGAGCTGCGGGGGCGGGCCGCCCCGCCCCCGCGCGGCACGGGGGCGCGCGGCAGGAGGGCCGCCCCTCACGGCACAGGGGCCGTCGCCGTCAGCCGCCCGGCCGGACCGGGAGCGTCCTCACGCTGTTGCCGACGAACCCGGCATGCCGGGGCAGCTCGGATTCGGGGACGGCCAGGTCCAGCTCCGGGAAGCGGGTGAAGAGCGCCTCCAGGGCGATCGTGGCCTCCATCCGGGCGAGCGGGGCGCCCAGGCAGTAGTGGGGGCCGTGACCGAGCGACAGGTGCTTCACCGTCGCCGTACGGGTCAGGTCGAAGCGGTCGGCGTCCGGGCCGTGGGCCTTGGTGTCCCGGCCCGCCGCCGAGTACCCGGCGAGAACGGGTGTGCCCCGCGGTATGAGGGTGCCGTCGACCGTGAGGTCGCGGGTCGGATAGCGGAACGGGAAAAGGCTGACCGGGCTGTCCCAGCGGAGGGTCTCCTCGACCACGTCCGACCACGTCGCGCGGCCCTCGACGACCAGGTCGAGCTGGTCTCGGTGGGTGCAGAGCGCCCGGACCGCGTTGGTGAGCAGGTTCAGGGTGGTCTCGTGGCCCGCGACGATCAGCAGGAGCAGCGTGCCGATCAACTCGGCCTGGCCGAGCCGGTCGCCGTCCTCGTCCCGCGCGGCGATGAGCGCGCTCGTGAGGTCGTCTCCGGGGGCGGCGGCCTTGGCGGCGGCGATGGAGGCGAGCAGTTCGAGGAGTTCGCGGTTGGCCGCGACGGTCTGCGCGGGTGTGGTGTCGGTCGCGACCACCAGGCTGGAGAGGTGGTGCAGCCGCTCCTGGTGGGCGGCGTCGACGCCGAGCAGTTCGCAGATGACGCCGAGCGGCAGCGGAAGCGCGTAGTGACGGCGCAGGTCGGCGACGCCGCCCCCGGCCCTGGCCGCCTCGGCGAGCCCGTCGAGGAGTCCTGCGGTGACCGCCTCGACGCGTGGGCGGAGTTCCTCCACCCGACGGGTGGTGAAGGCGTTGCTCACCAGGGTACGGAGGCGGCGGTGGTCGGCGCCGTCCGCGGTCATCATGCCGGGCAGGACGGCGAAGGTCCGCAGGGGCCAGCCGTCGGGTATGCGGCCCTCGGCGAGTGCGGTGAAGTGCTGGGGGCCCTTGGCGACGTCGGGGTGGGAGAGGAAGTCCCGGAGGACGTCGTGGCCGAGGACGGCCATGCCGTCGATATCGCCGGGGAGCACCACCGGGGTGACGGCGCCTTCGGCGAGGAGGCGGGCGTTGTGCGCGTGGGGGCAGCCACCGGAGGGGTCCATGTGATGGGCCGGGCGGGGGGTGGGTGCGGGCAGTGCGTTCACTTCGGCAGCTCCTGTCTGCGGGCCCTTGCGGGCAGGACCGGGGCGGTGCGGGGTCTCAGGGGCGCGGGCCGGGGGCGTCGGCGCACGCCGGGGCGCCGACCCGTGTGTCCACGGGCCGAGCGCGGGACGAAGCGGTGCGTCGTGCGGGCCGAGCCTACGGTCAATCGCGCTCTGTGGGTGCGGGGTTGACCGGAGCGTGGCCGCCTCGGCCCAGGAGTTCGGCCAGGCCTCGACGGGTCGCCGCCACGACGACCCGGTCGTCCGGTTTCAGGACGCGGTCGGGGTCCAGCCGCCAGGCCCGGTCCGTGCCGGACCTCGTGCCTGTGCCGTCCATGGCGATGACGCGCCACTTGCCCGGATGGAAGGCCTCGGCCACGGTCAGGCCGTCCAGGAGCGGGTGGGCGGCGACGTCCACCGCCGCGAAGAGGAGCACCCGGCGTTCGACCGGTACGGCACCGAGCACCTGACGGCCCAGCATGGCGCCCGCGAAGGCGGGTGCGGCCAGGTGGGAGACGCTGCGGCTGCGGGTGAGGGCCGCCGGGTGGGCCGTACGGAGCGTGCGGAAGACGGCCGTGGCGAAGTCGTCGTCGTACAGGCGCAGGACGACCCTCAGGTCGGGGCTGACGGCGCGGGCGGAGAGCGCCGCCTCCAGGTTGGTGATGTCGACGCTGGTCAGCGCGAGCAGGGCGTGGGCGCGCTCGATGCGGGCGGCCTCCAGGACACCCTCCTCCGTGACGTCGCCGATGACGGTGGGGACGCGCAGCCGTCTGGCGACGGCGATGCCGCGGGCCTCCGGATCGGACTCGACGCAGACCACGGGGATGTTCAGCCGGCGCAGCCGGGCGAGGACGCGGGTCCCCACCTTGCCGAGGCCGAGGAGGACGACATGCCCGGAGAGTCCGCGCGGCGGCCGGCGCAGGGTGGTCGCCGTACGGAAGGTGCCGAGGCCTTCGATGAGGGCGGCGACGATCACCGGCAGCAGGAGCAGTCCGACGAACCCGGCGAGGATCTGCAGGACCTGGCGGCTGGTCGACTCCCCCACGGCGGGGTCGCCGATGGCGAAGATGTCGAGCAGCGTCAGATAGGCGGCGTGCAGCGGGTGGTCGCCGGTGGTGAAGGTGGAGGCGAGGGCGAGTGCGAGGACCGCGGCTGCGGCCCCGGCCAGGGACCAGCGCAGCCGCCGCGAGAAGAGCGAGGCGACGGGCAGCGCGGAGGCGACGAGCCGGGCGGACGCCAGGGCGGGGCCCGCCGCGGTGACCGCTTCGAGGGTGACGGCGGCGCGGCCGGTGGCGGCCGCCACCGTGCGGTCGTCCGGGAGCAGCCGGGGGCCCGCGTCGCCGCTCCGCTCGGAGCCCTCGCAGCCCACCGGGTCGCCGGCCGTGGCGGAGAGCAGGGCCAGGGTGCACAGACCCGGGTCGGGGGCCTCCCCGGCGGCGGGCAGCCGCTCCACGGCGTGCAGGAGCAGGCCCCCGGCCTGGACCACCTTGCTGGTGCCGGCGACCGCGGCCGCGGCGAGGCCGGGGGCGGCGGTGTCGACGTCCGAGAGGACGGTCGTGGCGGCGTCGAGCTGCGCGGGGTCGAGGCCCGGTTCGGCGACGGCGGCGGCCTGGTCGAGGAGGGTCTCCAGGTGCTGGCCGAGCTTGCGGTTGTAGAGCCGGATGACGAGCCGCAGCCGGGGGTTGAGGCGGCGGGCGGTGAGTGCGGCCCGGATGTTGGTCTCGTCGTCCTCGTGGACGAGGGCGAGCGCGGCGGCCCGCTCCACGCCGGCGTCCGTCAGGGCCCGGTCGTCGGCCTCGGCGGACTCGACGACGCGCAGGGTGCCGGTGGGTTCACCGCCGTCCGCGCCGGAGGCCGTCGGGGCGGCCGGTCCGGAGGTGCCGGGGGCGCCCGCGGGAGCGGTGGTGCCCGTGGTGCGGATGACGGCGGCCGTGACGCGTCCGAAGAGAGCCAGCGCCCGGCCGGTGCGGACGACGGGCGTGCGCGGCGCGTCGGGCCGCACCGGCACGAGAAGGGTGACCTGCTCGCCGTACACCTCGTGCAGTTCGCCCGCGAGACGGTGGGCGAGGGCGTCGTCCCCACAGACGATCATGTGCCCGGCGGCGTCCTGACGCGGCTGCCGCTCGGCGCGGAAGGCGGGCGCGCCGAAGGGACCGCCGCCGGAGGCCCCCGAGGACCTGGCGGGGCCCGGAACGGACCGGGAGGCCGGTTCGGCGGGAGGCGCCGCGGCGCTCTCGGCCGGAACGCCGTTGCTCTGGTACGGGTGTGAGGGCACGTCACCAGCATGCCCTGCGCCGCCGACAGCCGGCCGGGGAGGGCGTCACCACCCGGGCGGGCTCACGACGCGCCGCCGTACGCCACACCCGCTACGCCGGTCGGCGCACTCCGATCTGCGGGTTCCGCGCCTCCTTCCTACGGTGACTGAATGATCGTCACGTCAGCTGTCCGTCATGCTGCCGCCGGTACCGCGGCGGTGCTGCTCGCGCTGCCCGCTCCGTCGGCCACGGCATCTCCTGTCACCTCGACCGCGACTGTCACCTCGACCTCGACCGTCACCTCGACCGCGACCGTCATGTCGACCGCGGCAGTCACTTCGGCCACGGCCGTCGCCTCGACCGCGACCGGCACCTCCACTTCGGGGTCCCTGCGGACGTCCCTCCGGGAGCCCTCGCCGCCCACGCGCCCCTACGTCGACCGCGCCCGGCTCGACCGGAAGGGCATCCAGGTACAGCCGCTGCCGGGTGCGCCCGACGTGCCCTCGCTCTCCGCACTGTCGTGGGTGATCGCGGACGCGTCGTCGGGCGAGGTGCTCGCCGCGCGCAACGCCCACCGGAAGCTGCCGCCGGCCAGCACCCTCAAGGCGCTGTTCGCCCTCACGGCGCTCCCCCACCACGCCCCCTCCGAGCAGCACACCGTGGCCGATTCCGAGCTGACCGGGATCGGGGACGGCAGCAGCCTGGTCGGGGTGAAGGAGGGATACACGTACAAGGTCTCCGACCTGTGGAACGGCGTGTTCCTCAGCTCCGGGAACGACGCGGTGCACGTCCTCGCCGCGATGAACGGCGGCTGGGAGTCGATGTCCCGCCAGATGCAGGAGAAGGCCAGGTCACTGGGCGCCCTGGACACCCAGGTGGTGTCCCCCGACGGGTACGACGCCCCGGGGCAGGTGTCCTCCGCGTACGACCTGGCGGTGTTCGGCAGGGCCGGGCTCCAGGACCCGGCGTTCACCCGGTACTGCTCGACGCGATACGCCGACTTCCCGGCAGGCACCTGGTCGTACGGCATCGCCAACACCAACCGGCTCCTGACGGGCGCGGACGGCGTCGGCCGCTACCCGGGGCTCATCGGGATCAAGAACGGCTACACGAGCAACGCGGGCAACACGCTGATCTCTGCGGCGCGGCGCGGCGACCGGACCCTGGTCGTCACGGTGATGAACCCGCAGAGCGGCGGCGGACTCGCCGTGTACGAGGAGGCGCGCGAACTCCTCGACTGGGGCTTCGAGGCGGCGGACCTGGTCCAGCCGGTGGGCTCGCTGCTCCCCGTACGGACGAAGGCGGCGGCCGGTTCGGGCAACCGCGCGGTGGCGGTGGCCCGTGAGGGGCGCGACGCGAGGGCGGACGGTCCCGCGCCCCGGGCCGGTGCGGAGGCCGCGGCAGCAGCGGCTGCGGCCGCACCCGCCAAGGACCCCGCGCGCGGGGAGGAGCCCTCGGAGGCGTCGGCCGGCCTTCCGCTGGCCCTGGTGGGCTCGGCGTGCGTGGCGGCGCTCGCGCTGTGGGGCCGGCGGCGCAGGACGGCCCACCGGGCGGGCTGACGAAGAGGCACGCCGGCCCGAGCCGGCCGGACCCGGGCCGGGCACGCGCCAGGCCGGGCACGGTCGGCCGGGCCTTGTCGGTCACACCTGGTCGGGCCCGGTCGGCCGGGCCTGGCCGGTCACACCTGGCCGCCGGGCCCGAGCCGAACGTCGGAAGTCAGGTGTCGGACGTCGCCGTCAGGCTCCCACGTACGCCGCCAGGTGCTCGCCCGTGAGCGTCGACCGCGCGGCCACCAGGTCGGCGGGGGTGCCCTCGAAGACGATCGTGCCGCCGTCGTGACCGGCCCCGGGGCCGAGGTCGATGATCCAGTCGGCGTGAGCCATGACCGCCTGGTGGTGCTCGACGACGATGACCGACTTGCCGGAGTCCACGAGCCGGTCGAGCAGGCCGAGCAGCTGCTCCACATCGGCGAGGTGCAGACCGGTGGTCGGCTCGTCGAGGATGTAGACAGCGCCCTTCTCGCCCATGTTCGTGGCCAGCTTGAGCCGCTGGCGTTCGCCGCCGGACAACGTGGTGAGCGGCTGGCCGAGGCTCAGATAGCCGAGGCCGACGTCCGCGAGTCGCGCGAGGATGCGCTGCGCGGCCGGGGTGCTCGCCTCGCCCGCGCCGAAGAACTCCACGGCCTCGGTCACGGACATCGCGAGCACCTCGCTGATGTCGCGGCCGCCGAGGAGGTATTCGAGCACCGAGGCCTGGAACCGCTTGCCCTCGCAGTCCTCGCAGGTCGAGGAGACCCCGGCCATGATGCCGAGGTCGGTGTAGATGACGCCCGCGCCGTTGCAGGTGGGGCAGGCGCCCTCGGAGTTGGCGCTGAACAGCGCGGGCTTCACTCCGTTGGCCTTGGCGAAGGCCTTGCGGATCGGGTCGAGCAGTCCGGTGTACGTCGCCGGGTTGCTGCGGCGCGAGCCCCGGATGGGGCTCTGGTCGATGGACACGATGTCGTCGCTCGCCGGAATCGAGCCGTGCACCAGTGAGCTCTTGCCGGAGCCGGCGACGCCGGTGACGACGGCGAGGACCCCGAGCGGGACGTCGACGTCGACGTCGCGCAGGTTGTGGGTCGTCGCGCCGCGGATCTCCAGGGTGCCGCTGGGCTCGCGCACGGAGTCCTTGACGGAGGCCCGGTCGTCGAAGTGCCGGCCGGTGGTGGTGCCGCCGGTCCGCAGCCCCTCCACGGTGCCCTCGAAGCAGACGGTGCCGCCCGCCGTACCGGCGCCGGGGCCGAGGTCGACCACGTGGTCGGCGATCGCGATGGTCTCCGGCTTGTGCTCCACGACGAGCACGGTGTTGCCCTTGTCCCGCAGCTGCAGCAGCAGTTCGTTCATCCGCTGGATGTCATGGGGGTGCAGGCCGACGGTGGGCTCGTCGAAGACGTACGTGACGTCGGTGAGCGACGAGCCCAGGTGGCGGATCATCTTGACCCGCTGCGCCTCGCCGCCGGACAGCGTCCCCGCGGGACGGTCGAGGGAGAGATAGCCGAGGCCGATCTCCACGAAGGAGTCCAGGGTCAGCTGGAGCGCGGTGAGCAGCGGAGCGACCGAGGGCTCCTTCAGGCCGCGCACCCACGCGGCGAGGTCGCTGATCTGCATGGCGCAGGCGTCGGCGATGCTGATGCGCTTGATCTTCGACGCCCTGGCGCCCTCGGCGAGCCGGGTGCCGTCGCACTCGGGGCAGGTGGTGAAGGTGACCGCCCGATCGACGAAGGCCCGGATGTGGGGCTGCATCCCCTCCTTGTCCTTGGCCAGGAAGGACTTCTGGATCCGCGGGATGAGCCCCTCGTACGTCATGTTGATGCCCGCGATCTTCATGCGGGTGGGCTCGTGGTGGAGGAAGGCCTGGAGTTCCTTCTTCGTGTACCTGCGGATCGGCTTGGCCGGGTCGACGAGGCCGGATTCGCTGTAGAGGCGGTAGTTCCAGCCGCCGGGCGTGTAGCCGGGGATGGTGAGCGCGCCCTCGTCGAGCGACTTGGAGTCGTCGTAGAGCTGATCCAGGTCGATGTCCGACACCGTGCCCCGGCCCTCGCAGTGGGGGCACATGCCGCCGGTGCGGTTGAAGGTCGCCCTGACGGTCTTCTTTTCCCCGCGCTCGACCGTGATGGCGCCGCTGGCCTTGACCGAGGGGACGTTGAAGGCGTACGCGCTGGGCGGTCCGATGTGCGGCTTGCCGAGCCGGCTGAAGAGGATGCGGAGCATCGCGTTGGCGTCGGTGGCGGTGCCGACGGTGGAGCGGGGGTCGGCCCCCATCCGCTGCTGGTCGACGATGATCGCGGTCGTCAGGCCGTCGAGGACGTCGACCTCGGGCCGCGCGAGGGTCGGCATGAAGCCCTGGACGAAGGTGCTGTACGTCTCGTTGATCAGCCGCTGGGACTCGGCGGCGATCGTGTCGAAGACGAGCGAGCTCTTGCCCGAGCCGGAGACGCCCGTGAACACCGTGAGCCGGCGCTTCGGGATCTCGATGCTGACGTCCTTGAGGTTGTTCTCCCGGGCGCCGTGCACGCGGATCAGATCGTGCCGGTCGGCCGGGTGCGGCTGCTTGTCCGCCCTGGGGGCCTTGCTCATCGTCTCTCCAGCTGTCGCGCGGGGCCGAAAAACGGACCGGCGCGGTGCGTCGTGGGCGACGGCTGCCGTATCGCAAGGTCCATGGCAGCCACGCTAGCGGCGGCCGGATGCGGACGCTTCTCAAATCCTGATCGATTGAGATCAGGCCCCGGGGAGGCCCTCCAGCGTCGGGCGCTGCGCCGGGCGGGTTCCGGCCACATAGAGCTCGGCCGCGAGGGCGGCCTCGCGGGCGGTCCGCTCCCCCATCAGCACGCACAGCGTGTACGCCGTGTCCTCGAAGCGCCGGCGCGCCGACAGGTCGCACGGCCTGTCCAGCACGGTCCGCTCCTGGGCGCGGTAGTGCCGGAGCAGCCGGTCGACCGTGTTCCTGTCGGGCAGCAGCATCGTGTCCTCCTTCTCCTGAGTCGCTCCATACTCCCGGTCGTCGGCCACACTCGCGACCGACACGGACACGCTGTGTGACGGCCGCGGGTCCGGGCCGCCCCCGGAGTGCGGTTCCGACGCCCATGGCGGAGGGTCGGAGACATGAACCCGAGCGAGATTTCGCGGGTGGTCGTCACCGGCGCCACCGGCAACGTGGGCACCAGTCTGGTGAGGCTCCTGGCGCGCGAACCGCGCGTCGGCTCGGTCCTGGGTCTCGCCCGGCGCCGGCCGGGACTCGAGCTGCCCGGGGTGGAATGGGCCGAGGTCGACCTGTCCCGGGAGGGCGACGAGCCGCTGCTCGCGCGGCACGTCGCCGACGCGGACGCGGTCGTGCACCTGGCCTGGCGGTTCGGACCGACCCACGATCCGGTGGCGACATGGCGGACCAATGTCCTGGGCGCGGTGCGCGTCTTCGAGGCGGCCGCGGCGGCGCGGGTGCCCGTCCTGGTGCACGCCTCCTCGGTGGGGGCGTACTCTCCGGGCCCGGCCGACGGTGTCCCGGTGTCCGAGGCGTGGCCGACGCACGGCTGGCCGGGGGCGGCGTACACGCGGGAGAAGGCCTATCTGGAGCGGGTCCTGGACACCTTCGAGCGGGACCATCCGCTGATCCGGGTGGTGCGGATGCGTCCGTCGTTCCTCTTCAAGGAGGAGTCGGCGAGCGGGCAGCGGCGGATCTTCGCGGGGCGTTTCTTCCCCGGGCAGCTGATGCGGCCCGATCTGCTGCCGCTGCTCCCGGAGTTCGACGGGCTCCGCTTCCAGGTCCTGCACACCGAGGACGCGGCCGACGCCTACCGGCGGGCGCTGCTGCGGGACGTACGCGGCGCGTTCAACCTGGCCGCCGAGCCGGTGATCGACGGCGCGGTCCTGGGCGAGCTCCTGGACGCCAAGCCCGTACGGGTGCCGGCGGGTGCCGTGCGGGGCGCGCTGTCGGCGGCCTGGCGTCTGAGGCTCGCCTCCGCGTCCCCCGGCCTGTTCGACGCGCTGCGGCACATGCCGCTGCTCGCGACGGAGCGGGCCCGGAAGGACCTGGGGTGGGAGCCGTCACGGAGCTCCTTGGAGGCTCTGGAGGCGTTCCTGCGCGGCGTGCGTGAGGGCGCGGGCGACGACACGGGCCCGCTGGCGGGCCACCGCATCGGCTGACCCGGCGGGCCACCGCATCTGCTGACCGGGAGGCCCGGAGCCGGGGTGGCCGGAAGCCGGGGTGGCCGGAAGCCGGGCTGACCGGGAGGCCCGGAGCCGGGGTGGCCGGAAGCCAGGGTGACCGGGAGGCCGGGAGGCCCGGTGCCAGGGTGCCCCGGAGCCGGAGTCGTCGGAAGCCGAGGCGGCCGGGAGCCCCGCTCCCGGGCCGCCCCGTCGTGCCCGCGGTGGCCCTCCGCCCGCACGCCGTACGTCAGTCGGTCGGGCCGGACCAGTCGACGAGGCGGATGCCCGCGCCCGCGGCCTCGCGGCCCCGGCAGTGGGTGCGGTGGCGGCGCAGGATGCCGTCGATGTCGAGCCGCCGGGCGAACTCGGGGCGCTCGGCGAGGCATCGGGCGTAGGCCCAGAGCGCCGGGTAGCCGGCGACCCGGTCCATCGCGGCGGCGTCCAGGTGCCAGCGGTGGACGGTGTCGAGCTGGACCAGGGTGGCCCAGACCTGCACGTCGGCCGCGGTCGGCGCGTCGCCCAGCACGTACGGGTGACGGGCGAGGCGGCGCTCCAGGGAGCCGAGGGCCGCGAAGAGGGTCGTGAGCGGGTCGTGGTGGGCGGCCTCGCCGTCGAGTCCGAGCTCACCGGCGCGCTGGGCCGCCCGGTTGATGCTCCGCTCGCACAGGTCGGCGATCGCCTCGATCTCGCCGCGGTGCTCCTCCGGCAGCAGCTCGGGGCCCTCGCCGCGGAAGCGGAGGGCGAGGTCCCGCAGGATGTCGGGGACGTGGGTGCTGACGATCCGTCCCGTCCAACCGTCACTGAGGACGGGCGCCGCGGCCGGTCCGTCGTAGAGGTGCGCGCTCGCCTCGTACAGCGGGCGGAGGGCCGCGTACCCGCCGTCGGGCGTGTCGGGGCTCTCGGGCAGCACGGAGAGCGGGAGCGTGTCGTCGAGTCCGAGCAGGCTGTGGGTCAGGGCGATGCTCAGACAGCCGGGGTCGTACGGGGCGACGTGGAGGCGGTAGCGGTGCGGCACGGCGTAGTGGCCGCTGTGGACGTCGCGGCCGATCCGGCCCCGGAAGGCGGGCACGGCGGAGGCGGGCAGCAGCGAGGACGGGACGACGGACATGCTTCTCCCTTGAGGGTGCTCGGTGCTGGGTCCGGGCGGCGCGCGGCGCGGCGCGGTCGCGGCAGCGCGACCACGGCACCGGTCCCGCGGGGCCCGGAGGCAGCAGAGGTACGGGAAGAGGAGGAGAGGGGCGCGGCACTGCGCCCACGGGGGCGACGCCCCTTCGGCGGACAGACCCTCAGCGGGTGGGGTGAACCACCCGGCGGTGCCCGCGACTCGCCGCGCTGCAGACCCGCAGCAGGTCGATGTGGCGGCGGGACGTGAGGGGCAGGGAGCGCGGGAGGGGTGCGGCGAGTGGCGTGTCGCGTCGGCCGCTGCGTCCCATGGTTCCCTACCTGTTCGCTCGGTTTCCCCGTCCTGAGTGTCCGACCGGCCCAGGACGACGTCAAGGGTGCGGTACGGGCCGGCTGCCGCAAGCGTGCGGAATAATGCGCGCATGCGCATTTCAGCCAGGGCCGACTACGCGGTGCGTGCCGCCCTCCAGCTCGCCGCCGCCCAGGACGCGGGTCCGCTGAAGGCCGAGGCCATCGCCGAGGGCCAGGGCATCTCGCACAAGTTCCTCGAAGGCATCCTCGGGGACATGCGCAAGGGCGGTCTCGTACAGAGTCAGCGCGGCGGCAACGGCGGTTACTGGCTGGCGAGGCCCGCGGAGTCGATCTCGGTCGCGGAGGTCATCCGCTGCGTGGAGGGGCCCTTGGTCTCGGTCCGCGGGGAGCGGCCGCCGGACCTCTCGTACACCGGTCCGGCCGAGTCGCTGCTGACTCTCTGGATCGCGCTCCGGGCGGGCGTCCGCGAGGTGCTCGGGGTGTCGCTCGCCGAGGTCGCGGCGGCCCAGCTGCCGGAGTCGATCGTCGCGCTCGCGGACGATCCGGAGGCCTGGACCAACCCCTGAGCCCTCGGGCCAACCCCTCGCGACCTGCAGCGATGTGACTGCTTCTCATCTTCCGAGACGACCTTGTCCAGCTTACGGACGCCCCTTGGGGCGGCGACCTCCCCTCTGTCACTATCCCTACTATTCCAGTGGGGATACCAGGAACCATGTGAGGTGACGTGAGTACGCCGAGGAAATCGCCGAAGAGACCAGCGATACGCACCACCTCCGCACCGGCCGCCGGTCCCGTCGCACGACCCGCCGAACGACCCGGCGCAAGCCCGGTCGACCGGCCCGCAGACGACGCGCTCTGGCCCCGCGTCACCCGCGAACTCGCCGACGACCTCGCCGTCGACGCCCTCGTCAGGGACCGTGCGGGCAAGGCGCCGTTCGACGAGGTCGCCCGGCTCCAGGAGGCGGGACTCCCCGCCCTCCTGACGGCCCCGGGACCCAACCGGCGGGGCGCCGACTGGCAGGCGGCGTGTGCGGTCGTACGGGAGATATCCGCCGCCGACAGCTCCGTGGGCGAACTCCTCGCCCACCACTACGCCCTGTCCTGGAGCAGCCGGTTCTTCGGCGGCCCCGCGCGGGATCAGGGCACCCCTCGCGCCGACGGCCACCCCCTCGACGTACGCACCACCGAGGGACGCTGGCTGCTCGCCGGGAGTGTCGAGGCGCCGCGCCCGGAGACCGGCGCCGGCCTCACGCTCACCCCCGCCGACTCCGGCAGCGGCTGGATCCTCGACGGGACCCGCACCTTCCCGTCCGCGGTGACGGTGGCCGACCGGCTCGTCGTGGGGGCCCGCCCCGGCGGCAGCGGCGACCTCTTCGTCGTCCTGGTGGACCCGGCCGAACCCGGGGTGTTCACCGACGCCGGCACGGATCGCGTCGGCCAGCGACTCGCCGGCGCGGGCACCGTCACCTTCGACCGGGTCCCCGTGGCGCCCGAGGACGTCCTGGGCACGCTCCCCCACGACGAGCACGCCGTCGCCCCCTACTCCACCCTCGCCCCGCTCGCCCTGCGACTGCTCCTCGTCCACGTCGGGCTCGGCATCGCCGAGGGCGCGCTCGCCGAGGCCAGGGACATCAGCCGCGCCGGTCATGCCGGAACGGCACCGGCGGATCGCGCCGGCGGCGCGTCCGGCGGTTCCGTACCGTCCGGCGCCGGGGACGACCCGTACCTCCTGCTGGCGTACGGGGAGCTGGCGACGGCCGCGCACGCCGCCGCCGCCGTGGTGGAGCGCGCGACGGACGCGCTGACCCACGGTCTGCTCGCCGCCTGGTCGCTGGGCGTGGAGGAACGCGCCGACATCGCCGTCCTGGTGGCGGCCGCCGAGACCGTAGCCGGCCGGGCGGCCGTGCACATCACCACCCGCATCCTCGAACTCGTCGAGGGCACGGCGGGCGCCGACGCCCGCGCCGGAGGTCCCGGCTTCGACCGCTTCTGGCGCAACGCCCGCGCGCTCACCGCCCCCACCCAGGCGGCCCACCGGCTCCGTGACATCGGGGACCACTACCTCAACGGCACCCACGCGCGGCTGACCCTGCTGGCCTGACGGAGGGTCCCTCCGCGGAGGGACCCCGCGGAGGGACCAGCACCCCTCGCGAGCGAAGGGACGGACGGGACCGGCATGTCGGGACGTCCGGCCCTCACGTCGGACGTCCGAAGGGCCCAAGCTGGAGGTGCGGGTCCTGCCGTCCGGCGGGGCCCACCCCCGACCCACGGAGGCAGCCTGATGAGTCGTGAGATCGTCGCAGGAGTGGACGGATCCCCGGAGAGCCTCGCCGCGGCGGACTGGGCCGCCCGCGAGGCGCTCCACCGGGACCTCCCGCTACGGCTCGCGCACGCGTGGCGCTGGGAACCGATCGACCTCCCCCTGGTCCAGGACCGCGCGGGCCAGGAGCGCGTCGCGGACGCGGTCCTGCGCGAGGCGGAGGCCACGATCGGGCAGCGCTACCCGAAGCTCACCCTCACGGCGGAGGTGCTGAGCGACACGCCGGTCGCCGCGCTCCTCGGCACCGAGGAGCGGGTCGAGATGCTCGTCATCGGCTCGCGCGGACACGGAGCCGTCGCCGGGTTCCTGCTCGGCTCGTACGGCCAGCAGATCATCGCCGACGCCACCCGGCCCGTGGTGGCCGTCCGGTCCCGCGACGGCGATCCGGCCGAACCGCCCACCGGGCACGTGCTCGTCGGGCAGCTCGGCAGCCCGGAGGACAGCGCCGCCGCGCTGGGCTTCGCCTTCGCGACCGCCGCCGCGCGCGGGGCGTCCCTGCGGGCCGTGCGCGCGTGGAGCCTCCCGGCGCTCTACGCGTACAGCCCGGCCTCGATGCGGCTCGCCGACGAGGCCGGCGGGCTGGTCCCGTACGAGGAGAAGGCGCTGCGCGAGGCCCTCGCGCCCTGGCGCGAGCGCCACCCGGACGTGCCGGTCACCGAGCACGTCGAGCTGGGCAGCGCCGGCCAGGTGCTGCTCTCCGCCTCGGGGGCCGCGCAGCTCCTCGTGGTCGGTCGGCGGGCCAAGCGGGGGGCCGTCGGACCGCGCATCGGGTCCGTGGCGCACGCGGCCCTGCACCTCGCTCCCTGTCCGGTGGCGGTCGTCCCGCAGGGCTGAAAGGGTCGTGACGGTTGACGCGCGGGGTTGACGCGTCACGTTGACGAGGAGTGTCGGGGTGGCCGGGGACGGAAAGTGATACCGCCGTCGCCCCGGTGTCTCTCCCCAGCGCCGGACCGTTCGGCGACACGGCGAGAGAGCGGAGCTCCATGCGGCACCACGACCGTCCCGGTCACCCCGGCCATTCCGGCCATCCCGGCGACCCCGAGAACACCCCACCCCCGCAGGTGCACCCGCACCCTCTTCCGCACGACGTCGTACGGGACTTCGCGGCGGATCCCTCCGTGGCGGACGCTCCGGTGACCGAGGAGGCTCGCGCGGTGGCGGACGTCCCGGCGGCGCGTGCGAGCGGGCGGCACCGCAAGGCCGGCGGAGCGAGACGGCGGGCCGCGCGCCGGCCGTCCTTCCGGACCGCCGTCACCGTCGCGGGGTCCGCGGCCGCCGTCCTGACGGTGGCCGCCGGGGTGTACGTCGCCTCCCTCGGGGCCGGCGGCTCGACCGCCGTCCCCTCGGCCGCCGAACCGGTCGTGTCCCTGCGTTCCCCCACCGCCACCGCCACCGCAGGGGGCGCGGACGCCACGCCGGAGACCGTACGGTCGGCGCGGGGTGGCCGGGAGGTGGCGGCCGTACGGGTGGCAGGGCCGGGTCGTTCGGCCCCGTCCGTACCCTCGACCCCTGCCGCCCCCTCCCCCCGCACGGCGGGGACGGCGCCGGCCGGCTCCACTCCGGCGGTTCCGCGACCGGAGACACCTCCGAAGGCGGAGTCGCAGCGCCAGCGCGAGCCACGGCCCGGACAGGTCCCGGAGCATCCGCGACCGGCGCAGCCTACGGAGCGGCAGCAGGAGCAGCGGGGCGCGGACCCCGTGGCGGCGGCGCCGGCGGGAAAGGCCGCGGCGCGGTTCGTCCAGGACGTGATCGCGCTCGCCAACGTCGAGCGGGAGAAGGCCGGTTGCGGGCCGCTGCACTCCGAGAGCCGTCTACGGACCGCCGCCCAGGGCCACGCCGACGACATGTCCGCGCGCGACTACTACGAGCACGACGATCCGGAGGGCCGTGACGCGGGCGACCGGATGACCGGCGCGGGGTACACGTGGTCGACCTGGGGGGAGAACATCCACCGGGGGCCGAAGACCCCGGCCCGGGCGATGGAGGACTGGATGGACAGTCCCGGCCACCGGGCGAACATCCTCAACTGCTCGTTCAAGGACATCGGCGTCGGGGTGACGCTGACGGCCAACGGACCGTGGTGGGTGCAGAACTTCGGTGCCAGGCGCTGAGCCGCCGGCCCGGCCGTCAGGAGGCGGGTGTGGCGAGTTTCTGCACCCAGATCGTGCCGTCGGGACCGGCCGCGGACGCCACTCCGGTGTCCCGGTACCGGCAGTCGAGCATGTTCTCCTCGTGCATCGACCCGTCGGTCCAGTCGTCGACGACGGACGCCGGGTCGGTCGTGCCCTGGTCCAGGTTCTCGGCCCATGCGCTCCAGGTGTAGCCGGCGGCGGTGATCCGGGCGTCCGCGAACTCGCCTTCGGGGCTGGCGTGCCCGAAGTAGCCGCGCGCGGCCATGTCACGGGCGTAACCACGGGCCGCCTCGGTGAGCCGGGGGTCGATGCGCAGCGGGGCGCAGCCCGCCTCGGCCCGCAGCCGGTTGACGAGTCCGGTCACCCGCTCCTCACGCGAGGGGGCCGGTGTGGGGCGCGGGGTGCGGCGGGGGGTCGGCGGCGTGGTCGTCGGTGGGGGTGTGGCGGTGCGGGTGGGGGTGGGCGACGCCGGGGGCGTCGTCGGGGCGGGACTCGCCGGGGACGCGGCGACCGGGCTGCCGGGCTCCATGCGCGCGTGCGGCTCCTGCGGTACGAGGAGGGCGACCGCGCCGAGGACGGCGACGGCCGCGGCGCCGGCGGCGCCGACCCGGCGCAGGGGTGTCCACCGGGAGACGGTGTCGGACACGGCCGTGTCCGGAGCGGTCCCGTCGGGCCCGGGCATGTGCGGCACCGCGCTGTCGGGGGCGGCCGGGGCCGGAATGCCCGGGTCGGGGAGGGCCGTGTCGGGGGTGCCCGGGTCGGGGAGGGCCGTGTCGGACGCCACCGTGTCGAAGGCCACGGAATCGGCGGTGGGGCCGCCGGTGAGACCGATCACCAGCGGCGGTACGAGTCCGAGACCGACGAGCAGTCCTTCGACGGGGGCGAGGCCGCTGCGGCCGGTGACCCTCGCCGTACAGGCGGAGCAGGTCCGTACGTGGCGGGCGACGCGTTTGCGCCAGAGCGGGGAGGGCCGGCCGTCCCAGGCCGTGACGGTCTCCGCGAGGTCGGGGCAGATCGGGACGGCGTCGAGGGCGCGCACGACGCCGCGGCCGGTCTCCAGTCGTTCCTTCATCCGCTGGACGCGGACGGCGGCGTGCTGCGGGGATATCCCGCCGAGGCCCTCGGCGAGCTCGGCGCGGGTCAGCTCGCCCGCGGCCTCCAGCCACCACAGGGCGAGCAGCTCACGGTCGTCCTCGTCGAGCCAGCGGGTCGCGCGGGCCACGTCGCGGCGCTGACCGGACAGGCCGAGCCGGAGGATGGTGACCTCGGTGAAGTCGCCGGCGGCCGGGTCGGCGAGTTCGGCGGCCCGGTCGAGGCCGGGCACGGGTGCCTGCTGGCGTTCGCGCCAGCGGCGGCGGATCCCGTTCATGGCGATGGCGACGAGCCAGGACCGGAATCGGGCCGGGTCGCGGAGACCCGTCAGTCCGTCGAGGGCGCGGACCATCGTCTCCTGGACGATGTCGTCGGTGTCGGCATGGCCGTCGAGGGCCCGGCCGACGATGTTGTGGACGAGGGGCAGGTAGGCGCGGACCAGCGCGTCCCTGGCGCGCGCGTCACCGGCCCTGGCGGCCTCCACCAGCGCGGTGGTGCGGCGCTCGTCGCTGTGCATGGATCTGCTCCCTCATCCCTGGTGCGAGTCCCCCGTGGTTCGGAGACCCGTGGGCGAGGGAGGGATAACACTTATCGGTGATCGGCGCCGACGTCCATCACCGTGGTGGTACGGGCAGGGTCGGGACCGTGGCCCCGTTCCCCTCCCGGACGGCTGCCACGACGGCGTCGTGCAGATCGCGGCTCTCCTCCTCCGACGCGCACGGAACGGGACTGCCCGACATGGTGAACCAGTCGGACGCGCCGCTGTACTGCACGGCCACGCGTGCCTCGTTGTCGGCCCAGGTCGTGTGCACGGTCAGATCGCCCGTGACGACTCCGGCCTCGACGGTCAGCACCCCACCTCGCCCGGTGTAGACACCGGCGGTCGTCCAAGATGCCCAGCTCATCCATCCAGGTTCACACCCGGACGGCGGATGCGCCACCGACGGGACCGCCCCGGTCGGAGGAGTTCCGTCCGGGGCGGTGCCACGCGCGTGTCCGACGGGGCGTGGGAGGCCGCGGGCCCCCCTGCCGCATCAGGCGAGGGAGGCGACGGCCTCGTTGAAGGTGGCGGACGGGCGCATCACGGCCGCGGCCTTGGCCGGGTCGGGCTGGTAGTAGCCACCGATCTCGGCCGGGGAGCCCTGGACGGCGACGAGCTCGTCGACGATCTTCTGCTCGTTGGCGGAGAGGGTCTCGGCCAGCGGCGCGAAGGCCTTGGCCAGCTCCGCGTCCTCGGTCTGGGCGGCCAGCTCCTGGGCCCAGTACAGGGCCAGGTAGAAGTGGCTGCCGCGGTTGTCGATACCACCGAGGCGACGGGTCGGCGACTTGTCCTCGTTGAGGAAGGTGCCGGTGGCGCGGTCGAGGGTGTCGGCGAGGACCTGGGCCCGGGAGTTGCCCGTGGAGGTCGCGAGGTGCTCGAAGCTGGCGGCCAGGGCGAAGAACTCGCCGAGGCTGTCCCAGCGGAGGTAGTTCTCCTTGACGAGCTGCTGGACGTGCTTCGGGGCGGAGCCGCCGGCGCCGGTCTCGAAGAGGCCGCCGCCCGCCATCAGCGGGACGACCGACAGCATCTTGGCGCTGGTGCCCAGCTCCAGGATGGGGAAGAGGTCGGTCAGGTAGTCACGGAGGACGTTGCCGGTGACGGAGATGGTGTCCTCGCCGCGGCGGATGCGCTCCAGGGAGAACGTCGTCGCGTCGACCGGGGAAAGGATCTTGATGTCCAGGCCCTCGGTGTCGTGCTCCGGCAGGTACTGCTCGACCTTGGCGATCAGCTGGGCGTCGTGGGCGCGGTTCTCGTCCAGCCAGAAGACGGCCGGGGCGCCGGTGGCGCGGGCGCGGGTGACGGCGAGCTTGACCCAGTCCTGGATGGGCAGGTCCTTGGTCTGGCAGGCGCGGAAGATGTCGCCCACGGCGACCTCCTGCTCCAGCACGACGTTGCCCTGGGAGTCGACGAGGCGGACGGTGCCGGCCTGCGCCATCTCGAAGGTCTTGTCGTGGGAGCCGTACTCCTCGGCCTTCTGCGCCATGAGGCCGACGTTCGGGACGGAGCCCATCGTCGACGGGTCGAAGGCGCCGTTGGCGCGGCAGTCCTCGATGACGGCCTGGTACACGCCGGAGTAGCTGTGGTCCGGGAGGACCGCGAGGGTGTCGGCCTCCTGGCCGTCCGGGCCCCACATGTGGCCGGAGGTGCGGATCATGGCCGGCATCGAGGCGTCGACGATGACGTCGGACGGCACGTGCAGGTTGGTGATGCCCTTGTCGGAGTCGACCATCGCCAGGGCGGGGCCCGCGGCGAGCTCGGCCTCGAAGGAGGCTTTGATCTCGTCGCCCTGCGGGAGGGACTCCAGACCCTTCAGGACGCCGCCGAGGCCGTCGTTCGGGGAGAGGCCGGCACCGGCGAGCACCTCGCCGTACTCGGCGAAGGTCGCGGGGAAGAAGGCGCGGACGACGTGGCCGAAGACGATCGGGTCGGAGACCTTCATCATCGTGGCCTTGAGGTGCACGGAGAAGAGCACGTTCTCGGCCTTGGCGCGGGCGACCTGCTCGCCGAGGAAGGTGCGCAGGGCGGCGGCGCGCATGACGGCGGCGTCGACGACCTCGCCGGCGATGACCTTCAGCGGCTCGCGGAGCTCGCTGGTGGTGCCGTCGGCGGCGGTGAACTCGAAGCGGAGGGTGTCGTCCGCGGTGACGACGACGGACTTCTCCGTGGAGGCGAAGTCGTTCTCACCCATGGTGGCGACATTGGTCTTGGACTCGGAGGTCCAGGCGCCCATGCGGTGGGGGTGGTTCTTGGCGTAGTTCTTGACGGAGCCGGGCGCGCGGCGGTCGGAGTTGCCCTCGCGCAGGACCGGGTTGACGGCCGAGCCCTTGATCTTGTCGTAACGGGCGCGGACGTCCTTGTCCTGGTCCGTCTTCGGGTCGTCCGGGTAGTCCGGGAGGGCGTAGCCCTGCGCCTGGAGCTCGGCGACCGCGGCCTTCAGCTGCGGGATGGACGCCGAGACGTTCGGCAGCTTGATGATGTTGGCGCCCGGCGTCTTGGCCAGGTCGCCGAGCTCGGCGAGGGCGTCGGCGATGCGCTGGCCCTCCTCGAGGAACTCGGGGAAGGCGGCGATGATGCGGCCCGCGAGGGAGATGTCCCGCGTCTCGACCGTGACTCCGGCCTGCGAGGCGTACGCCTGGATCACGGGCAGGAACGAGTACGTCGCCAGGGCAGGCGCCTCGTCAGTGTGGGTGTAGATGATGGTCGAGTCAGTCACCGGGTGCTCCGCTCCACGTCTGCGTATGCGAGATTGCTCGACATCAAGATATCTCGTGATCGAGGTCCTCGGTAAAGGGCCCCACGAGCTCGGCGTCCCGGGGCACTCCGGCGGCCTCGACGAAGGGTCCGCCGAGCCGGTACGGGGTCGGGGCGCCCTCGACGTCGACGCGGCGGAGCAGCCCGAGCAGGACCAGGCCGGCGGCGGCGACCACGCCCGCGGCGAGGGCCTGGCCGCAGCGGTGGGCGAGCCGGAGCTCGGCCGGGTCGTAGGGAGCGGTGCTCGGCAGGGCGAGGGCGTCCCCGAGGAGCCAGAGGCCCACGCCGAGCCCGCCGACGGCGAGCAGGACGAGCGGCACGGTCACCGGGAGGCCGGGGAGGGCGGGCCCCCGCCGGGCGCCGGGGCGCACCTTGCCCTTGCGGGCGAGGAGGGCGAGGAGGCCGCAGAAGACGGCGAGGACGAGCAGGGCGGCCGCGATCACGTCACCGGGCCGGTGCTGGCCCGCGGCGATGGTGTACGCGCCGACGCCGACGGCCCAGAGCGTGGCGGCGCCCACGACGATGCTGCGCAGCCGGTAGGGGACGACGAGGGCCAGACCGAAGGCGATGCCGAGGGCGAGCGTGGTCTGGGCGCTGGGGAACCCGCTGGACATGAGGCCGCCGGCGTCGGCGAGCCGGGGGCGCGGTGCGTACCGCTGGAGGAGTCCGGTGAGGGCGAGGGCGGTGACGACCGCTCCGGCGGCGAGGCCGGTGAGGGCGTACCGCTTGCGTATCAGGCCGGCGGCGAGCAGCAGGACGCAGCCGAGGACCAGGGAGAAGGTGGTGAGCCCGGCGAGCGAGGGGTGATCGCGGAGCAGGGTGACGGCGGCGTCGTCGGCGCGCCGGCCGGTCATGGCCCCGTCGCCCCAGCGACGGCCGGTCGCGGTGAGCACGAGGCCCGCGTAGACGACGGTGAGCAGGAGTACGGCTGCGAGGCAGCCACGCCGGGTCCGGGTGCGGACTCGGGTGCTGAACGATCCGGCGGCCTCGCCTGCCACGGCGGCGTACCACCAGCTGTCACCGGTCTCCAGCGGCCTCGGGGAGCCGCCCGCGCGGGGCCTGTCGTAGGAAGCCATGCCCCGATTCGAACCCACGCACGGCGGCCCCGCCCGCTGGACGCGGCCGAACGAAACGCGTCGGGGACGGCTCGCCGGGGCGGGCCCGGACGGCGGCGCGACCGGTCGGCCGACCCGGGGGCGCTCAGCCCGGCGACCGGGGCCCGGGGCTGGTCGGCTCAGTGGTCCGGGCCGGGGGCTGCCGGCTCGGCGATCGGGGCTCGGGCGCCGGGCGGCACAGCGGCCGCGGCCCGGGGACCGCTCGATTCAGCGGTCCGGGCTCGGGCGCTGGGCGACGGTCGCGAGGACGAGTCCGCCGAGCAGGGCGAGCATCGCGACGACTCCGAGGACGTACGGGGCGTCGCCCTCGTCGAGGAGCTGCCCGGCCACCTGGGTACCGAAGCCCACCGCCATCACCAGCTGCGCCCAGCCGAAGAGCTGGGGCCGGTGGACGCGGCGCCGTTGGAACGGCAGGATCCAGCCGGTCCGGATCGCCGCCACGCCTCCGGCGACGAGCAGCATCGCGAGCACGCCCGGCACGACCAGGAACCACGACATGGTCCACCCCCCTCGACCCCCGTTGGACACCCGGAGTGGGCGCGATCATGCCACCGCGAGATGACGAGAACCCGTACGGTCGTGCCGCCGGGTCCCGTACAGCGTGAACGCCGTGTTCACCAGAGCCACATGGCTGAGCGCCTGCGGCATGTTGCCCAGCTGACGGCCCGCCACCGGGTCCCATTCCTCGGCGAGCAGGCCGACGTCGTTGCGGACGTCGAGAACCCGCTCGAAGACGGTGCGGGCCTCGTCGGGGCGGCCGGTCATGGCGAGCGCGTCGGCGTACCAGAACGTGCAGGCGACGAAGGCTCCTTCGGTGCCGCCGAGGTCGTCGAGGTCGTGCGTTCCGCCGTCCCGCACGTCGCCGTACCGGCGGAGGAATCCGTGGTCGTCGAGCCGGGCCATCGCCCGGACGGTGCCGAGTACGCGGGGGTCGTCGGCGGGGAGGAAGCCGAGGCGAGGTATCAACAGGGCGGTGGCGTCGACCTGGTGGCCGCCGTAGTACTGGGTGAAGGACTGCTGTTCGCTGCTCCAGCCCCGGGCACAGATCTCGGCGCGCAGTTCGTTGCGGAGGGCCTGCCAGCGTCCGATCGAGCTGCGGAGCCCGGCGACCCGGGCGAGGCGGACGGCGCGGTCGGCGCCGACCCAGGCCATGACCTTGGAGTGGACGAAGTGACGGCGCGGGCCCCGCACTTCCCAGATGCCCTCGTCGGGTTCCTGCCAGCGTTTGCCGAGGTACTCCAGGAGCGAGGCGACGAGCGCCCAGTCCGGGGCGTCGAGGGCGACCCCGGCCCGGACGGCCGAGTAGACGGTGTTGAGCACCTCGCCGTAGATGTCGAGCTGGAACTGGTCGACGGCCGCGTTCCCGAACCTGACGGGCCGCGAGTTCTCGTATCCCGGAAGCCAGTCCGCGTGCGTCTCGGGCAGCTGACGCTGCCCCTCGACCCCGTAGAGCGGCTGGAGGTCGGCGGGGTCGCCGGCGACGGCACGGACGAGCCAGTCCTTCCAGGCGAGTGCCTCTCTGCGATAGCCGCCGCGCAGGAGACAGGAGAGGGTGAACGTGGAGTCCCGCAGCCAGCAGAAACGGTAGTCCCAGTTGCGCTGCCCGCCGAGGGACTCGGGGAGGGAGGCGGTGGCCGCGGCGACGATGCCCCCGGTGGGGGCGTAGGTGAGGGCCTTGAGGGTGAGCAGGGAGCGGATGACCGCATCGCGCGCCGGTCCCTCGTAACGGAGTGCGGCTGCCCAGTCGTTCCAGAGGTCGAGGGTGCGGCTGAGGGTCGCGTCGATGTCGGCGGGCGGGGCGGCGGCGGGCGCGGGGGTGTGCGAGGGGCGCCAGCCGAGGACGAAGGAGACGCGGCGGCCTGCGGTGACGGTGAAGTCGACGGTGGCGCGGTCCGGGGTGACGACGGGCTCGACGTCGGGCTCGCAGGAGAGGTACGCGGCGTCGGGTCCGGCGACCCAGGCGACGGTACGGCGGTCCACCGAGCGGATCCAGGGCACGATGCTGCCGTGGTGGAAGCGGACCCTCAACTCGCTGCGCACGTCGACCCGTCCGGCGATCCCCTCGACCACGCGGACGATGCGCGGGGCGTCCTCGCTCGGGGAGCGCGGAGGCATGAAGTCGGTGACGCGGACGGTTCCGGTGAGGGATTCCCAGACGGTGTCGAGGACGAGGGTGTCGCCCCGGTAACTCCTGCGCGTGCAGCGGGTCCTGCCGACGGGGGCGATGAGCCAGCGGCCGTGCCCCGGATCGCCGAGCAGGGCCGCCAGGCACGCGGGCGAATCGAAGCGCGGCGCGCACCACCAGTCGACGGACCCGTCGGTCCCCACGAGCGCCGCGGTCTCGAGGTCACCGACGAGGGCGTAGTCCTCAATTCGCCCTGCCATGACGGGATTGTATGCCCGATCGAATTCCAATGCAGAGCGGTAGGGAATACCTTCCTGGAAGTCCGCATATTCTTCCCCCTAATTGTTGACGGTATGGTCTCCGGCGCAGGATCCTTAAGTACACGGGTTTTCCGCGCGGAAGGCCGTACCTATGAGTAGCGATTCGCATCCCCTGCGCCGTTCGACCGACCGCGCACCCGGTTCCGGCACGCGGACGGTGAGTCTCGTGCTCACCGTCCGCCCCGGCGACGGGGATCCGCAGCCGGCGCTCGATCTGCTCCTCGATCAGGTCCCTTCGAGCGTGGGGGATGTGGTGCTGGTCGGCGGTCCGCCCGGTGAGCGGCAGGCGCGCAAGGGGCTCACCGTGCGCGGGCTCGGGTCCTGGGACTCCTCGCGCGGCGACATTCCGCACGCGGGTCTGCTCGCGGCGACCGGCGACCTGGTCGTCCTGATGAACGCCGACGGCAGCATGTCGCCGCACGAGATCCCGCACTATCTGCACTACCTGGAGAGCGGCTACGACTTCGTCAAGGGATCACGCTTCATCGCGGGCGGGGATTTCGCCGACTATCCCCTCTCGCGAAGGCTCGGCCATCGTGCGCTGCTGCGGGTCGCGCACCGGATGTACGGCCAGCACCTGACCGATCTCTGGTACGGGTTCTGCGCGTTCCGGCGCTCCTTCGTGGACCTTCTCGACCTGCGGGAGGACGGTGTCGAGCTGGGTGCCGAACTGGTCACGCACGCCCTGCACTACGGCCTGCGCGTCGCCGAGGTGCCCAGTCTCGAACGGCCGCGCCGCCACGACCCGACCCGCCTCCGCACGATTCGCGACGGCACGCGGATCCTCGGCACGCTCCTCGACGAGCGGCCGCACAACGCCCTGTCACGGCTGGCGCACCGGCGGCGCCCCCGCACCGCACGCCCTTCCTCCGGTTGACTAACCACCCGTAAGGGGCTAACGCTGGAAAGAGCAGCATTTCAGGACAGACCCTCGGCAGGGTCGGTTGCCGGAAGAGGCACGTCGTGACCTCCACCCAGTTCGACCGAGCGCCGGTGGCACCCGCACCGCATCCTCTGCGGCGGATGACCGACTGGCCGCTCGCCGACGCCCGGCGCCGCTCGCTCTGCCGCCCCGCGCACCGCCCGACCGCCCACCCGGCGCGCCGGGCTGCCGACCGGATCACCGCCGCCGCCCCGCCGCCACGGAGCCGGGCGTGCAGGCCGCGGGGATCGGCCCGTCGGCGACGCGCCCGTACGACCCGCTCCCGCACGCGCACCGCGCGTCGGAGCTGCGGCTCAGACGGATCGGCCGGGTCCTCCGAACCAGCGCCGGCAGGGGCCTGCGCACCCCCCTCTGCCGAACCCTGCGCACCACACCGACCGGGCGGCGCCCGTGACCGGCGCCCGCAGCCCGCGCTCGTCCCCCGCTCACCCGTACGACCCGCGCCCCGGGCCATCCACCGAGGAGGCGGGGCGTGATGACGGCCGCCCGCGGGCTCGTGCAGCGCCACCGGCGGCCCCTCCCCCACCGGCCGTTCCCTCCGCCCACGGCGGCCCTCGCCGTGGCCCGGAACGGCCTCTCCGGTCCGTCCGACCACGTCCCGACGCCTCCTTCCGCAGGCACGATCGCGATCGCGGCCGGAGCCCATGACACCCACGCCCTGTCGCAGTACCCCGGCTCGCGTACCCGGGAGTGCCGCGGCGGGATGCCCGCCGCACGGGACGGCGGGCCCCCCCGGGCCCTCCGGGGACGCCGCCCCGGAACCCGGGGCCACCGAGCGCGCCGTGCGTCGTGCCCGGTGCCCGGTGCCGGATCCACGTCCGGCGCCGGGACGGCGACGCGTTCCCGTCTCCGCTCCACGACTTCGACGGGGCGCGGGCGTCGAACACGCCACCGCAGGACCGCGGAGACGGGGGCCATGACGCCTCCGCGCGGCCCCGTCCCCGCCGGTCCGCGGGGCCCTCTCGCCGACCCGCGGGGCCCGCTGCCCGTCCGGCTCCCGGCCGTCCGGGGCGTCCTTCTCGTCGCCGTGTCCGGACCCGACGGCACGAGCGGGTCCTCCCTCACCCGACGGCTCGGGGTGCTGCTCCGCGAGCGTGGACTCACGGTCGTCACCCTGCACTGCAACGGCTGCTTCCTGTGCCGAAGGCTCCCGGTTCCACCACGCGTGAGGGATGCGGGGGAACCGGGTGGGGACGGGTGGGGGGGGGGGGGGGGGGGGCCCCAAAAAGCAGGGGGGCGTAGCGGACCCAGCCCACCATACCTCCCCACACGCTGCGACGCCCCCCCCCCCCCTAACTCCCTTCGTGTTGGGT
>NZ_JBVHZJ010000040.1:60801-76901 GCF_055574655.1 Streptomyces sp. NPDC029956
TTCCCCCCTTCCCCCCCCCCCCCCCACTGCCGCAATTGCTCCGGCCCTTTCGGGTCTTTTCCCCCCCCTCCCCCCCCCCCCCCCCCCCCTCCCCCCCCCCCCCCCCCCCCCCGCCCACGCGTTCCTCGAAGCGTGCGAGCTCGCCGCCCGGATCACGATCGCCGGGCTGCGGGCCCGCACGCGCGCACGGGGCGGCGAGTCCGTCGTCCTCACGGACCGGGGACCGCTCGACGGCCTGGTGAGGTTCGACCCGCCGCCGGCCGGTTCGGCGTCGGCGTCCGCCCTCCGGCGGATCGCGGACCGATACGGACCGACACTGCTCGTGGAGACCGGGCCCGGCACCCTGCCGGGCCGGGGCCGGCAGGAGAGCGTGGCGGCCTTCGCCGCGCGGATGAACGAGCCGGCCACGGACCCGGAGCTCCGCCGCAGGCTCGCACGGCGCTCGGGACTCGCCGCCCAGCACTACACCTGGGACCAGATGACGGGCGGTTGTCCGGCCCTGGCCCACCGGCTTCTGGACACTCCCGCCTCCGCACGACGGCCGAGAAGGAGAGGCGCGTCATGGCTGACGACCCGCTGACCACTTTCGTCCGGACCGTCGTCGGATCGGGCGTCCCCATCCTGGTGCTCTCGCCGCACCTGGACGACGCCGTCCTGTCCTGCGGCGGGCTGCTCGGATGGGCGGGGCGGCGGGCGCCGGTGACGATCGCCTCACTGTTCACGGAGGCCGCGCCACCGCCGTACACGCTCTCCGCACGCCGGTACCTGAAGCGGATCGGCGCCGGGGACGCGGAGGAACTGTTCGCCGAGCGGCGCGCCGAGGACCGGCGGGTCCTGGAGCGGCTCGAGGTGCGCTGCCGTCATGTCGGGCTGGTCGACGGGCTGTTCCGGCGGCTGCCGCGACCCCGGCCCGGCACGGAACGGCTGGCCGGGGTGCTGCCCGAGCTGGCCCAGGTGTATCCGACGGGCAGGCTGCACCTGTCCCGGGGCCGGATGTCCCCGCGCGACGCCGAGACCCTGCACCTGGTCGGGGCGACGGTCGACGAGCTGCTGCCCCGCCGCTCCGGCGGTGTGCTCCTCGCTCCGCTGGGCGTGGGCGGGCACGCCGACCACGTCCTCGTCCGCACCGCCGCGGAGGAGAGCGGCCGCCGGGTCGTGTACTACAGCGAGTTCCCGTACAACCAGCACGCCGGCCCCGACACCCGCTTCACCGGACGGCACCGGCTGGTGGGCCGCGCGTGGGAGCGGGGCCTCGACCGGAAGGCCGAACTGATCCGGGGGTACGGCACGCAGGCCGCCGATCTGTTCCCCGACGGGCGCATCCCGCGCGTGCCCGAGGTGTACCTCCTCCCGGAGAAGGGGTGGACGGCGCAGAAGCCCACGCCTCGGCGGCCTGCGGCAGAGCGCGCCTACGGGGTCGCCGTGACGGGAGCGGGCGATGCGCCACTCTGAGCGGCGCCCGCGTGTCCTGCTCCTGACCAGCAGTCCGCTGGACGGGGCGGACGGCGGTGAAGTGCGGCTCGCCGCCGACGTGCTCGACGCCCTGCCCGACGTGGACTTCGTCTGGTTCTCCCAGTGGCCGTCCGGCCGGCAGGCCTCGCCGGAGCGCGGCCGGCCCGTGCGCGTCCTCTCCCGCGACGGGTTGCCGCACCTGCCCGAGCGGGTGCAGGCCGCGGGTGCCGCGACCCTGTGGTCCCGCCGGGTCGACCTGGTGCACGCCTTCCTCAACGTCGGGCGGGTGTTCCCGGCCTTCTCGTGGCTGCGGCCGCTGCTGCTCGGGGGGCGGCCGGTCGTCCACACCGTGCCCTGGGTGATGGACACCGACTTCCTGAAACGCGTCCGCCCGCTGGGGACGACGATCGCGCTGTCGGAGTCGATGGCACGACGGCTGCGGGCCGCGGACTTCGGGGACATACGCGTGATCCCGCCCATGATCGCCCTGGACGAGTGGCCCTGTCTGCCCCGCCCCGAGGGGTTCCCCGTGGTGCTGTTCGCGGGGCACCACGATCCGTGCGGAGGGGTGGAGACGGCGATCGACGCGGCGGTGGAGGCGGTGCACGCGGGGGCGAGGTTCCGGCTCGTGCTCGCGATGCGCCGACGGTCGGGACAGGACAACGTCATGCTCGACGAGGCCCTGCGGGAACGGGCCGGTGCGGCGGGGCTCACGGACTTCGAGGTGCGCGGCTACGTCGAGGACATGCGCGAGCTGCTCGCCACCGTCCATGTGCTGCTGTTCCCGCCGACGGCGCGCGTCGGCATGGCCGACATCCCGCTCACCGTCCTGCAGGCGCTCGCCTCGGGGCGGCCGGCGATCCTCAGCGACCTCCCCCAGTTCGCCGACCTGGGCAACGCGGTGCTCCGCGCCCCGGCGGGCGACGCGCGCCGCACCGGGCAGCAGCTGGCCTGGCTGCTCGACCAGCCGCGCTCGTGGGACGTGCTCGCCGAGCGGGGCCGGGCGCTCGTCGAGGACCACTTCGGTCCCGAGCGGTTCGCGGCCCGATACGCGGCCCTCTACCGGGAGCTGCTGGCGTGACCGCGGAGCCGACCGCCGTCACCCGTGACCCGGCGGTGCGGTGCTGTCCGCAGCGGGGTCACGGGTGGGGTCCGCGGGGTCGTCCGGCCGCTCGGCGGTGAGGAGCAGGATGCCGGTGTCCCCGTACTCGGGCAGCGTCGGGTCCTTGGCCACCCTGTCGATCCGCAGACCGGTGGTCCGGGGCGTGAAGACGGCCCGCAGGGCCGCCTCGTCGACCGGGCAGGCGGGCCAGACCGGGCCCGCGCCGATCCGGTAGCTCGGCATGCGTTCCATGAACGCGGCGAGGAGCCGTCCGCCGGGGCGGACCGCCTGCACGAAGGCGTCGCAGAACAGGGTGAACTCGCCGAAGTCCTCGGTGACGCTCTCGGCGACGAAGTTCATCGAGGCGAGGTCGTACGTGCCGGGGACCACGTCGTCGACGGTGCCGGGCACGACCCGCACCGGGCGCAGCGCCTCCGTGCTGCTCTCGGGGAGGGCGGGGTCGAGGGAGCGGCACAGGCCGTAGAAGGGCCGCCAGCTGGCGTCGGGGCCGTGGTCGAGCTGGCGGCGCAGATAGCCGAGGTTGGCGGTGCTGGGTTCGAGGGCGTCGATCCGGCGGGCGGCGGCGCCCGCGAGCATCAGGGGGTAGAGGTTGGGGCCCGCGCCGAGTTCGAGGGTGCGGGCCAGGCTGCCGGGGGCGCAGCGCCGGTAGACGGCGGCGTGGTGGTGGATGACGCCGATGTCGCAGGGGTGGAGCCGGCGGTAGTTCTCGGCGAGGTAGTCGGTGACGGGCCAGGCGTCCCAGTCGGCGTCCCGGTTGCGGCGCACCTGGGTCGTGCCCATCACGGCGGCTCCGGTGTCCGGCCGGCCGTGACCGCGGAGGGGCGTGCGGCGTCGGCGGGCTGCAGGGAGAAGCGCCCGGCGAGCTCGGTGAGCGCCGTGCAGAGTTCCTCGATCTCCTCGTCGGTGTTGGCGGCGGTGACCTGGACGCGAAAGCCGACCCGGTCGCGCGGGACGAGGGGGTAGGAGGCGAGTGTCACGTAGATGCCGTGTTCCCAGAGGAAGCCGGCGACCCGGTCGAGGTCGTCGGCGTCGGCGAGCGGGATCTCGATGATCGGCAGTCCGTCGGTGTTGGGGGTGGCGATGCCGAGCGCGCGGACGTGATCGAGCACACGGGCCGTCATGCGGTGGAGGTCGGCCCGGATCTCGTCCCCGCGCGCCTCGTTGACGTCGAGTCCGGCCAGGGCGGTGGCGAGCGAGGCCGTCGGCGAGGGGCCGGAGTACAGGTACGGGGCCGCTGCCACCTTGAGGTGGTCCTTGAGCCACTTCGGGACGGCGAGGAAGGCGAGCAGCGAGGAGAAGGCCTTGGAGAAGCCTCCGACCAGGACCAGGTCGTCGTAGGTCTCGCCGAGGTGGCGGACGATGCTGTTGCCGCGCGCGCCGTACGGGCTGGTCTCGCCCGGGCGGCGCTCCCCGATGACCCCGAAGCCGTGGGCGTCGTCGATGTACAGCAGGGCGCCGTTCTCACGCGACACCCGGGCCAGGGTGGGCAGGTCGGGGAAGTTGCCGGTCATGCTGTTGACGCCGTCCATGCAGATGAGGCGGCTCGCGTCGGCGGGCGCGCCGCGCAGCAGCGCCTCCAGCTCGTCGGGCCGATCGGCGTGGAAGCGGTGGATCTCGGCGCCCTGGCCGCGGGCGGCCACGCAGCCGTCGTACACGGTGCGGTGGGCCTGTGCCTCGATGAAGACCTGTCCGGTGCCGGCGAGGAGCGGGATCACCGACTGGTGGATGAGGGTGATGGTGGGCAGCAGCAGGGTGTCGGAGGCGCCGAGGAGTTCGGTGAGCCGCTCCTCGATCTGCGGGTAGAGCCGCGGGCTGCCGATGAGCCGGGACCAGCTGGGGTGGGTGCCCCAGCGCCTGACCTCCGGCTCGATCGCGTCGATGACCGTCGGGTCGAGGTCGAGGCCCAGGTAGTTGCAGGAGGCGAAGTCGATGAGCCAGTCGTCGCCGACCCGGATGCGGCGGCCGTCGATCTCGTCGATGACGGCGTCGCACATGCGGCTGGTCCGGTGGAGGTGTTCGAGGTCGCGCCAGCGGGAGGCGCGCGGGGGGTGTGCCGCCCGGGCGGCGGGGCGGACGGCGGGCCGGGCGGCCGGACGCGCGCCGGACGGCGGGGCGCGGTGCAGATAGGACTCGGCCTGGTGGGCGGTCATGGGGCGGGCGAAGAGGAAGCCCTGCCCGTACCGGCAGCCCATGTCGGCGAGGAGGGCGCGCTGTTCCTCGTGCTCGATGCCCTCGGCGACGACCTGGAGGCCGAGGACGTCGGCGATGCGCACGATGCCCTCGACGAGCGCCACCTGCTGCGGGTCGGTCGTGATGTTGTCGATGAACGACTTGTCGACCTTCAGGACGTCGATGGGGAACTCGCGGAGGTAGCTGAGCGAGGAGAATCCGGTGCCGAAGTCGTCGATGGCGATGGAGACGCCCAGGTCCTTCAGGGCGGCCATGGTGGTCCTGATCTGCGCGTCCCTGCGCATCAGGACGGTCTCGGTGAGCTCCAGGACGAGGGAGCCGGGCGCGAGCCCCGAGGAGTGGAGGGTGCGGCGCACGCCTTCGAGGAAGCCCGGGTCGCGGAACTGGCGGGCGGAGACGTTGACGCTGGCGTACAGCGGGGACTTCCGGGGGCGGGCCCGCTGCCAGCGGGCGATGTCGAGTGCGGCGTGTTCGAGGACCCAGGCGCCGAGCGGCATGATGTGGCCGCTCTCCTCGGCCAAGGCGATGAACTGGTCCGGCGGGACCATGCCGCGGCGGGCGTGCGGCCAGCGGATGAGCGCTTCGAGGCCGGCCGGTGCGCCGTCGCGTACCTCGACGATCGGCTGGTAGCGCAGGGCGAACGCCTTGTCGGCGATGGCCGTGTCCATGCCCGCCTGGAGTTCGTGCCGGGCGACGAGCCGGGAGTGGAACTCGGGGTGGAAGAGGCGCCAGCGCTTCTTCCCGGCCGCCTTCGCGGCGTACAGGGCGAGGTCGGCGTGGCCGAGGAGTTCCTCGGCGTGGGCGCTGTCGAGGACGGTCGCGACGCCGACGCTGGTCGACACGGACACGGCTCCGTCGGTGAGGTGGAAGGGCTGGCTCAGGGTGTGCACGATCTCGGCCGCGAGGGTCTCGGCGTCGCGGGGTTCGCGCGCGCCCTCGATGAGGACGGCGAACTCGTCGCCACCGAGCCGGGCCGCGGTGTCGGTGAGCCGCAGGACGGAGGTGAGGCGGCGGGCGACGGCGACCAGGAGTTCGTCGCCGACGGAGTGGCCCATGGTGTCGTTGACGACCTTGAAGTCGTCGAGGTCGACGAAGAGCATGCAGGTCAGGGTGGATTCGCGGCGTCCCCTGAGCAGGGCCCGCTCGACCCGTTCGAGGAGCAGGACGCGGTTGGGGAGCCCGGTGAGGGAGTCGTGGAAGGCCCGGTGGGTGAGCTCGCGTTCCAGTTTCCGCTGTTCGGTCACGTCGCGGAGGGTGAGGACGAGGCCGTGGACGGTGTGCTCGTTGCGGAGGTTGCTGCAGCGGACCTCCACCTCCAGGTCGGCCTGCCCGCCGTGGATGAGCTTCCAGTCGTCGCGGGCGTCGACGGCGGCCCGGGTGCGCGCGTCGGCGAGGACGCGCAGGGCGGAGGCCGTGTCGGCGGGGGCGACGAGGTCGGTGAGGGGGGTGCCCGGGAGCAGGGGGCGGCCGAACATGGCCTCGGCGGAGGGACTGGCGTACCGGACGGTGTCGTCGTCGTCGACGATGAGGATGACGTCGGAGGTGTTGTGCACGAGGGTACGGAAGTACGCCTCGCTGGTGCGGCGGTTGACCTCCTCGCTGAGCGCGAAGCGTTCGAGGGCGAGGGCCGCCTGGGAGGCGAGGGACTGGGCCGGGCCTGAGATCTCGGCGAGCTTCTTCTCGGGGCCGGCGATGAGCAGGACGCCGAGCAGCGGTTCGGGGCCTGCCGGGGCCTGGAGTTCCAGGGGGCAGAGCAGCGCGAAGGGCTCGGGAGCGAGCTCCGCCGCGACGGCGGGGTCGAGCCGGGACACGGGAAGGAGTCGGGTGCCGTCGGACACGGTCTCGGGCCAGGCGGCCTCCGGGGGCCGCTGAGGCTGCTCGGCGGCGGGACGGGCCGGATCGGCGGGGGGACGGGCCGGGCCGGAATCGGAAGCCGTGGGGTTCCCGCTCCCGCTCGGCTCGTCCGCGGGCGGGGTCGAGGGGTTCGCGGGCGCGGTCGAGTCGTGCGCGGGCGGCCCGGCCCTCGATGTCCGCGACGCCGACGTCGAGGGCCGGGCCAGGTCGTCCGTACGGCAGCTCCACGGATGGTCGGCGGTGGCCACGCCGCTCAGGCCGCCCCGGCGGTCCCGGGTCAGCAGGAGGACCCGGTGCCCGGTGCCGGGGCCGAAGAGGGTGGCGGACGCCGTCTCCACGGCACCGGCGACCTCGCGTGGGCTCAGGGCGGCGACGAGTGAGGCGGCGGCCATCCGGAGGCTGCGTTCGCGCGCCTCGGCCTTGCCGTGGTCGTTCATCATGCCCCAGAGCCGGGCGAGGACCAGCAGGAACATCAGCGCCGAGAAGATCGCTATGACGGCGATGTCCTGGTCCCGGTCGTGCCGCAGCGACTGGAACAGCAGCAGGGCGGGGGCGACGAGCGAGGCACCGGCGAGGAGCGCGAGCCGTCGCTCGGCCACGTGCGGCGCCGGTTCGGGGGCGCGCTCGGTGAGACCGGTCATCGAGGGATGGAGCGCGGCGAGGCCCCAGGCGGTGAAGAAGACGACCCAGCCGAGGTCCCAGGGGGTGCCGACCTGCCAGGTGCCGCGCAGCTGGAGCGTGCCGTAGATGACGTCGGAGGCGAGGATGCCGCAGGTGCCGAGGGTGAGAAGCTGCACGGACCGCGATCTGAGGCCGCCCGGCACGAGCAGTCGGGCGAGCATCGCGAGCATCAGCACGTCGCCGAGAGGATAGGCGATGGAGATGGCCTTCTCGATCCAGCTCATGTCCTCGCTCCTGGCCAGCGGGGTGATGAGGTTGACCCAGGAGAGCAGGGCGAGGCCCGAGGTGAGGATCAGCGCGTCGAGGACGACACCGAGGTCGCGGCCGACGGCCCGGTAGCGGATGAAGCCGAACAGACCGATGGCGAACAGCGGGTACGTGGCCAGGTACAGGGCGTCGGCGACGGAGGGGAACGGCCTGGTCTGACCGAAGAAGGCCTCCAGGGCGTTGTACGCCGTGTCGCCGCCCACGAAGGCGAGATTGGCGGCGGCCAGCACGAGCCAGGGCCAGCGCCGGGACGGCTGGTGGAGATGGACGCCGACGAGGATGGCGACGACGCCGCCGAGCCCGATGAGCGCCCAGAGCACGGTGTGCCGGGCGGGGAACTGCAGGTAGGCGACCGTCAGCGCGGCCACGATCAGGAGGTACACCAGGGTCCATCGGCGCAGTGTCCCGGTCGCGGTGAGCGGCCGGTTCGGCTGGCGCAGCGACATCGTCGACCGCCCCCTTGCCGGGTCGGACGGACGCCGTCGGGAGCGCCCTGTTCGCGGATGGGCCCGTACGGTGTCCATTCTCCGGGCCCCCGGGGGCGCCTGCATCTCGGAGCCGGTCGCGCGGGGACCGGGGCGTGGACGAGGGCGGGGTGGCAGCGCGTCAGGAGGAGGCCGCCGGGGCTGCCGGGCGGACTCCTCCCAGGAGGAGGCGGACCGCTCAGGAGGCGGCGGACCCCTCAGGAGGAAGCGCGGACCACGAGTTCCGTCGGGAGCATCCGGCGGGGCTGCTCGTCCGGCTCGCTGGGCGCGTTGATCTCCTGCAGCAGCAGCCTGGCCATGGTGCGGCCCATCTCCTCGATGGGCTGCCGGACGCTGGTGAGGGGCGGGTCCATGTGCCGGGCGACGGCCGAGTCGTCGACGCCGACGAGCGCCACGTCCTCGGGGACCCGGCGACCCGCCTCGCGCAGGACGCCGCGCGCGCCCGCGGCCATGACGTCGGAGGCGGCGAACACGGCGTCCACGTCCGGTCGGCGCTCCAGGAGTTCGCGCATCGCGCGCCGCCCTCCCTCCTCCGTGAAGTCCCCGGTGGCGACGAGCCCGTCGTCGGCGGCGAGGCCGGCCTCCGCGAGGCCCTCCCGGTAGCCGTCGAGACGGCAGCGGGCCACGTACATGTCGAGCGGTCCGGTGATCGTGGCGACGGTGTGTCGACCGCGCGCGGCGAGATGGGCGACGGCGGCCCGGCCGGCGCCGGTGTTGTCGGAGTCGACGAAGGCGACGCGTTCGTCCTCGGTGCGGCGGCCGTTGAGGACGGCGGGCAGGCCGAGGGCGCGGACCTGGTCGGGCAGGGGGTCGGAGGCGTGCACGGAGACGAGGAGGACGCCGTCGACGCGCTGGGCGGCGAGGTACTGCTCGAAGCGCTGCCGCTCCTGCTCGCTGCGGATCAGGGTGAGCAGCAACTGCTTGTCCGCGTCGGCGAGTTCGGTGCTGACACCGCGGATGATGTCGAGGAAGTACGGCTCCGCGAAGAGCCGGGCCTCGGTCTCGGGGATGACGAGCGCGATGGCGTCGGTCCTGCTGCCCGCCAGGGCGCGGGCGGCCCGGTTGGGTACGTAGCCGAGCTCGGCGACGGCCTGCTCGACGGCGGCCTTGGCCTGTTCGCTCACCCGGGGGGAGCCGTTGATGACCCGGGACACGGTGCCTCGGCCGACTCCGGCCCTGGCCGCGACCTCCTCAAGGGTGGGCCTGCCGGTCTGTCGCCCGCTCACCGCCATGTGCCGCTTCTCCCCTCGGGCCGCCGCCCCGCCTGCGTGTGGACGCGAACCTATCAGGCGGGGCGGCGCACTTCCCGGGACCGCCGGAGGGCGGCTCAGAGGCCGGTCGGGGCGAGTTCCGCCATGGCGCCCCAGCCCTGCTGCGGGACCTCGACGTTGATGATCTCGGGGGTGGTGGCGATGGCTCCCGCCATGGCTTCGAGACCGGCCGTGAAGTGAGGGGACGCGACGTGGGCCGCTCCCGCGGCGGCGTCCGCGAAGGCCTCGAGGAGGACGAAGACGTTCGGGTCGTCGACGCTGCGGGACCAGTCGAAGAAGAGGTTGCCGGGCTCCTGACGGGTGGCGCGGGTGAAGTCGGCGACCAGGTCGAGCCAGCGGTCGGCGTAGTCGGGGCGGGCGGTGAAACGTACGGCGATGAAGATCATGCGGCAAGCCTGCGGCGCCCCGGCCGACGCGGCCAGTCGGTCCGGTCAGCTTTCCGGCAGGGCCGGAAACTCCGGTACGGCGCGGGTGAGCGCCGCCCGGATCTCGCCCTGCCGCCGCGCGAAGCCGGCGGTCGGCAGCGAGACGGACAGGGCGTGCACGATGCCGTCGCCGCGCCCGGGCACCGCGACGGCGAGACAGGTGTACGCGAGGTCCGCCTCGCCCACGGACACGGCGATGCCCTGTCCGCGCACCCGGTCGACCTCGGCCTCGAAGCGCTCGGCGCTGGTGATCGTCCGCTCGGTGAACCGGGCCATCCCGTGTTCCGCGAGGTAGCGGCGGCGCAGCGGGCGCGGCAGCGCGGCGAGCAGGGCCTTGCCGTGGGCGGTCGCGTGGGCCCGTTGTTCGGGGCCCGGAGCGAAGGGGTGGGCGGCGTCGGTGACCGGGGCGGTGGTGTCGACGACGGTGATCCGGCCGTCGCGATAGGCGGTGTGGTAGGCCTCCGCGCCCGTGGCCCGTCGCAGCCGGCCGAGGAGCTCGCCGGTGCCGGCACCGAGTCCGTGGTGCCGCTGGTGGGAGCGGTGCAGGGCCGGGACGCGGGGACCGGGGGCGTACCCCTCGGCGGTACGGACGAGGTAGCCGCGCGCGAGGAGGGGCCCGGTCAGGTGGTAGACGGTCGAGAGGGCGCAGCCGAGGTGCCTGGCCAGCGCCTTCGCCCCGACGGGCCGGTCGGCGTCGGCGACGGCGTCGAGGACGGCGAGGGCCCGGTCGACGGACTGGGGCCCGGTGCTGGGGGACGGGGCAGGCATCGGTCCAGCTTAGGCGTGCGGGGCGGAGGTGGAGCCGCCGGGCGGTCCGGCCCCGGGGGCGAGGGCACGGGCACCCGGGAGCGCTCCGTACCGCTCGTCGGCGACTCTCCGTGCCGGCTGCGCACCCCTCCGTATCGCCGCAGGTCAAACCCCCCTTATATGCATAAGACACTCTTTCGGCGTACCGTCAGGTGTTCCCCTGATCCTCGACGCCACGGGAGAGCGCGTGCCCCGCTCCACGACCCACCATGCCCCGACGCCCCGCGAGGGGCGCCGTCCGCGTCTCCGGACAGCGGCGATCGCGACGGGCGTGGTCGCCGTCGCCGCGGGCGGCCTGTACGTGGCGGGGCTCGTCGCCACCGGCGACGACATATCCGCCGGCACCCGTGTCGGCGGCGTGGACATCGGCGGCATGAGCCGTGCCGACGCCGAGGCCAGGCTGGCGGCCGAGGCCCCGGCCGCGTGGAGCGCGCCGATACCCGTGCGGGTCGGCGACAGCGCCTCGACCGTGGCGCCTGCGTCGGCCGGTCTCACCGTGGACCTGGCGAAGACCGCCGAGCTGGCGGCCGATCCCGCCCGCGACCCGTTCACCGTCATCGGGCGGCTCTTCTCGTCCGGCGACCGCGAGATCCAGCCGGTCCTCGCGTACGACGCGGGCAAGGCGAAGGCCGCCGTGGCCGAGCTGGCCAGGAAGAACGACCGCACGGTGCGCGAGGGGGCCGTGGCCTTCCGCGAGGGGAAGGCCGTCGCGACCGAACCCGTCGCCGGCCAGAAGCTGGACACGGGCAAGGCCGTCGATACCCTGCGCGCCGCCTATCCCGCCACCGGCGCCGCGGCTGTCACGCTCCCCGTGGCCGTGACCGAGCCGAAGCTGCCCGCGGCCGAGGTGAACCGTTTCCTCGACACCTACGCGAAGCCCGCCGTCTCGGGTCCCGTGACGCTCACGGCGGGAGCGGACCGGCTGAGGATCTCCGCCGCGACGCTCGGCGACCACCTCACCGTGAAGAACGAGAACGGCCGGCTCTCCGCCGACCTCGACGCCGAGGCACTGCTGCGCGACGCGGACGTGGCGGACCCGATCTCCTCCCTGACCGGCGCGCCCGTCGAGGCGACCCTCGGCGTGCGGGACGGCAGGGTCGTCGTGGAGTCGGAGGGCAGGCCGGGGCACGAGGTGACCGCGAAGGCCCTCGGCGACGCCGTGCGCCCGCTGCTGGCCCGGTCGGGCACTGCCGCGCGTACGGCCGCCGTGCCCACGACGGTCACCCAGCCCGAGCTGACGTCCGACTCCCTGGCGCGACTCGGGATCACCGAGCAGATGTCGACGTTCACGGTGAACTTCCCGAGCGCTCCGTACCGGACGACGAACATCGGCCGCGCCGCCGAGCTCATCAACGGTTCGATCGTGCAGCCCGGCGAGGTCTGGAGCTTCAACAGGACGGTCGGCGAGCGCACCCCGGACAACGGCTTCGTCGACGGCACGATGATCCTGGACGGCCAGTACCGCTCCGCCCCCGGCGGCGGCGTGTCCGCGATGGCCACCACCATGTTCAACGCCATGTTCTTCGCCGGGGTGAAGCCCGTCGAGTACGGCGCCCACTCCTTCTACATCGAGCGCTACCCGGCGGGCCGCGAGGCGACCGTGGCCTGGGGCCAGCTCGACCTGAAGTTCCGCAACGACTCCGGGAAGCCGATCTACATCAAGGCCGGCGCGACGGACTCGTCCGTCACCGTGAGCTTCCTCGGGACGAAGAAGTACGACTCCGTGGAGGCGGTCCCCGGGGAGCGCACCAACCTCACGAAGCCCAAGAAGGCCGAGGGCACCGGCAAGGCCTGTGTGCCGCAGCCGCCGCTGGAGGGTTTCGACATCTCGGTCGACCGGGTCTTCAAGAACGACGGCGCCGAGGTCAAGCGGGAGACGTTCAAGACCCACTACACCCCGCGCGACGAGGTCACCTGCAAGCCGGTCGACCAGCCCGACAAGGAGACGGACACCAGGTGACCGGCGTGCGGCCGGCGGGGAGACGGACCACCGGAAGGGTGTCTTCCCGTACGGCCGGGGCATGACTCCGGAGCACGGCCCACCAGGCCAGGGCCGCCCTCAACCGTCCGGAGGCCCGCCTTGGCGCAGCGCAGCGACCCCTTCGAGCGGCTCCTCGCGGACGCCGTGCGCGCGGGCGTCTGCCCCGGCATGGCGTGGGCCGTGGGCGACTCCCGTACGACCCTGGCGGCGGGAGCGGTCGGGCTGCTCGACCCGGCGGACCCCGGTGGACCGATGCGGGACGACACCCTCTTCGACGTCGCCAGCCTCACCAAGATCCTGGCGGTCTGGGCGGTCACCGGCACCCTCGTCGACGCCGGGAAGCTCGACCTGACGGCCCCGCTGGGCAGTTACTGGCCCGAGGCCGCCGGGCGGCCGCTCGCCGACGTGACGGCCCGTCATCTCCTCACCCACACCGCAGGCATGCCGCTCCGCGCCAACCTCCGGCACCTGTACGGCTCCGATCCGCAGGACGTCCGGGACGGCGTCCTCGCCGAGCCTCTCCGGCACCGGCCGGGGGAGGCCGTCGCGTACACCGACCGGGCGGCCCTGATCCTCGGCTACCTCGCCGAGCACCTCACCCGCCGCCCACTCCCCCGGCTCGCCGAGGAGCGGGTCTGGACGCCCCTCGGGATGACGGAGACCCGGTACGGTCCGCTGCCCGCCGCGCTGCGGGAGCGGTGCGCGCCCACCGAGTACGACGAGGAGAGCGGCCGGCACCTCAAGGGCACCGTCCACGACTTCTCGGCCCGGCTGCTCGGCGGCGCCTGCGGGATCGCGGGGGTCTTCACGACCACCGGCGACGTCGGCAGGTTCCTGCGCCACCTGCTCGCCCCGGTGCCCGGCACGTTCTCCGCCGAGTGGACGGTCGGCTCGCTCCGCGTCCACACCGGCGGCCTCGAACCTCCCCGCGGCCTGTTCTGGCACCCGGCGCCGGGCACGGAACCGGCGGACGGCGTCTGGTCCCACTTCGGCTTCACCGGCACGGGCATGTGGGTCGCGCCGGCCCGGGACCGCTGGGCGGTCCTGCTCACCAACCGCCTCCACCTGACCCGGGACCCCGGCCCCCTGGCCCGCGTCCGGGAGGTGTTCAGGACCCTCGCCTTCCCGTGACCGCCCCGCGAAACCGGCGTGCCTCCCCACGGCGACTCTGCGAGTCTGCACCCCGAACGACGATCTTTGACGGTGCTCGACGCGCAAGGAGCAAGGACGATGGGCTTCACCCTCGAAGGACCGGTGCTGGAGGGTGCGCTGGTGCGCCTGGAGCCGCTGGGGCACCACCATGCCCCGGGTCTCGCCGAGGCGGCGGAGGAGAACCGGGACACCTACGGATTCACCTCGGTGCCGGACCGGGAGGGCGTCGGGGCGTACATCGACGCGCAACTGGGCCGCGCCGCCGACGGTCTCCTCGCGCCCTACGCGCAGGTGGCCGTGGCGACCGGCCGCGTGGTGGGCCACACCTCCTTCTGGGACCCGCGGTGGTGGCCGTCCGGTGCGGGCCCCTGCGCGATCGAGATCGGTTTCACCTGGCTCGCGGCCTCCGCCCAGGGCACGGGGGTGAACACCGAGGCCAAGTACCTGCTCTTCCGGCACGCCTTCGAGAGCTGGGACGTGTCCCGGGTGGACCTGAAGACGGATGCCCGCAACGCCCGCTCCCGGGCGGCCATAGCGAGCGTCGGGGCGACCTTCGAGGGCGTCCTGCGGAACTGGTCGCGCTCCTGGGTGCCGGGCGAGGAGGGCCGCCTCCGCGACAGCGCCGTGTTCTCGGTCGTCGCCGAGGAGTGGCCCGAACGGCGGGCGGCCCTCGAACGGCGTCTGGCGGCGAGGCGGGCCAGGTAGGGGGCGAGAGAGTCCGGGAGGCGGTCGAGGGGGCGTCCGAGCGTGACGTTCGGCACCCCTTCGATGGAGCAAACAGGCCGGGGGTTACCATATGAGCGCCGCCTAGCTCGAAAGATAAACTTGTGACTGTCAATGACGACTCGTTCACCAGCTGGAAGAACCGCGAGGAGATCGCGGAGTCGATGATCCCGATCATCGGGAAGCTGCACCGGGAGCAGGACATCACCGTCCTGGTCCACAGCCGCTCCCTGGTGAACAAGTCGGTGGTCAGCATCCTCAAGACCCACCGCTTCGCCCGCCAGATCGCGGGCGAGGAGCTGTCGGTCACCGAGACGCTTCCGTTCCTCCAGACGCTCACCACCCTCGATCTCGGCCCGTCCCAGATCGACATCGGCATGCTGGCCGCCGAGTACAAGACCGACAACCGCGGTCTCACGGTGGAGGAGTTCACCGCCGAGGCCGTCGCCGGCGCCACCGGCGAGAACAAGATCGAGCGCCGCGACGGACGCGACGTCGTCCTCTACGGCTTCGGCCGCATCGGCCGCCTCGTCGCCCGCCTCCTCATCGAGAAGGCCGGCTCGGGCAACGGTCTGCGCCTGCGCGCGATCGTGGTCCGCGGCGGCGGCGAGCAGGATCTGGTGAAGCGCGCCTCGCTGCTGCGCCGTGACTCGATCCACGGCCAGTTCCAGGGCACGATCACGGTCGACGAGGCGAACAGCACGATCGTCGCCAACGGCAACACGATCAAGGTGATCTACGCCAACGACCCCTCCGAGGTCGACTACACGGCGTACGGCATCGAGAACGCCATCCTCATCGACAACACCGGCAAGTGGCGCGACCGCGAGGGCCTGTCGAAGCACCTGCGCCCCGGCATCGACAAGGTCGTCCTGACCGCGCCCGGCAAGGGTGACGTGCCGAACATCGTGCACGGCGTCAACCACGACACGATCAAGCCGGACGAGCAGATCCTCTCCTGCGCCTCCTGCACCACCAACGCGATCGTGCCGCCGCTGAAGGCGATGGACGACGAGTACGGCGTGCTGCGCGGCCACGTGGAGACGGTCCACTCGTTCACGAACGACCAGAACCTCCTGGACAACTACCACAAGGCTGACCGCCGCGGCCGTTCCGCGCCGCTCAACATGGTGATCACCGAGACCGGTGCCGCCTCGGCCGTCGCCAAGGCGCTGCCGGAGCTCAAGGCCCCGATCACGGGCAGCTCGATCCGCGTCCCCGTCCCGGACGTCTCGATCGCCATCCTGAGCCTGCGCCTGGGCCGCGAGACCACCCGTGACGAGGTCCTCGAGTACCTCCGCGACGTCTCGCTGCACTCGCCGCTCAAGCGTCAGATCGACTTCACCACGGCCCCCGACGCGGTCTCGATGGACTTCGTGGGCTCGCGCCACGCGTCGATCGTCGACGCCGGCGCGACCAAGGTCGACGGCGACAACGCGATCCTCTACCTGTGGTACGACAACGAGTTCGGCTACTCGTGCCAGGTCATCCGGGTCGTCCAGCACGTCTCCGGCGTGGAGTACCCGACCTTCCCGGCCCCGGCGGTCTGATCTCCACCCGCCCACCGGCACGGGGGGGGGGGGGGGGGGGGGGGGGGGGGGGGGGGGGGGGGGGGGGGGGGGGGGGGGGGGGGGGGGGGGGGGGGGTGGGGGAGGGGGTGGGTACGCGGGATACCGCGGCTCTACTCCC
>NZ_JBVHZJ010000041.1:0-61639 GCF_055574655.1 Streptomyces sp. NPDC029956
GCGGGGGGGCGGGGTGGGGGGAAAGCCCCACTGGCGTGCCTCTTCTTAGGGCCCGGAACCCCACGGGATGAAGCGGGGGACCGTCCGGCGGGTCCAGGCCGCCGGACGCGGGACCCGGGCCCGGCGCGACCGGGCCGCCGGAGGCGAGGCCGGGTCCGGGTCCGGGCCCGGCACCGTCAGACCGCCGGGTCCGGGTCCGGCAGCGTCAGACCGCCGGGTCCGGGTCCGGGCCCGGCGATGTCAGGCTTCCGGCGCCGGACCCGGGGCCCGCGCGCGGTCAGGCCGCCGTGTCGAAGGTGTAGTGGCGGGTGTGGTCCAGCATGTCCGCCGGGGTCACGTCGTTCCACGGGCGCATGGTGTCGCCGAGGTCGACGACGTTCGCGGTGCCCGCGGCCGGCAGGTACGGGGACCGGGGGTGGCGGGCCTGCCAGTCGGCCCACAGCTTGTCGATGAAGGCGTGGTGCAGCCAGAACACGGGGTCGTTCGGCGAGACTCCGGTGCCCATCTGGCCGCCGACCCAGACGTGGACGCGGTTGTGCAGGTTCACGCCGCGCCACCCTTCGAGGTGGTTGCGGAAGCCGTCCGACGAGCTGTTCCAGGGGGCCGTGTCGTAGGTCTCCATGGCGAGGACGGAGTCCACCTCGGCGCGGGTGGGCAGCTGGCGGCCGCCCGCGCCCAGGTCGCGCCGGAGGTAGTCGCGGCCGTCGACGCGGACGGTGATCGTCCAGCGGTTGCCGCTGCGGGCGAACGCGCCGTCGAGCACCTGGCCGTCGCGGGCGCGCCCGGTGCCGCCGAGGAAGTCGGGCGCCCACAGCGAGGAGCGGGAGGTGCGGTCGGCCGTCCAGTCCCAGTAGGGGAGGTTGACGGTCGGGTCGACGGACTGCAGCGCCTGCTCGAACTCGATGAGGAAGCGCCGGTGCCAGGGCAGGAACGACGGCGAGCGGTGGCCGACACGGTCGCCGTTGTCGGTGTCGCTCATGATGAAGGCGTTGTGGGTGGTGACGAAGGTGTCGTACCGCCCGGAGCGCTTGAGCTCCAGGAGGGCGTTGACGAAGCGCCGCTTCTCGTCGGCGGTGAGGGAGGCCTGGTTCTTGCGTACGGTCATGACGGGTGCCGCTCCTGGATCGATCAGCCGAGGGTGAGGGGGACGAGCGGGGCGCCCTGGAGTTCGCGGACGGCCGCGCGGGCCAGCGACTTGGGTGTGGCGACGGGCTCGTAGTGGTTGATCACGCTGATCCAGGTGCCGTCGGCGTTCTGCATGACGTGCAGTTCCTCGCCGTCGATCGTCACGGAGTAGCCGCCTCCGTGGTGACCTCCGCCGTGCGCCGGTCCGCCCTTGATGCGACGGCCCTGGTAGACCTCGTCGAAGGACGCCGGGGCCGGGCCGGCCGCGGGAGCGGCGGCCCGGGAGGCGTCGGCGACGGCGGAACCGGCCAGGGCGAGCCCCGCGGCGGCCCCCGCGGCCCCGGCCGCGACGCCGAGAACCCGGCGGCGGGTGATGCTGGACATGAAACCCCCAAATGGTCTGCGCGACCGGGGGTTTGGTCATATGCCCCCGGCAGTGCTCATCAGTACCCGGGAGCGGGGGCGGGGCGGAAATCGCCGGAAGCGGGTTGGCCGCTAAGTGGACAACCCGCCACACAATGTACAGAGTTGAACGGAGTTGATCTTGCTGTCCGGACGGTCGACAGCCCCCCGAAGAGAAGATCTTACGGAGAAAGTGTTCGTTTCGTGAACGATCTTTCGATTCGGGGTACGGCGTGTGGCGGAGCCCACGCCGTCAGACTGTCCTGATCCGGCCTCAGCCGCGGGCCGTCCTCCGCTGCGCCCGCAGCCACTCCTTGTTCATGGCGGAGATCGAAGGCAGCGGGATCCCCTTCGGGCAGGCCGTCGCGCACTCGCCCGTCAGGGTGCAGCCTCCGAAGCCCTCCGCGTCCATCTGGGCCACCATGTCGAGGACCCGGGTCTCGCGTTCCGGGGAGCCCTGGGGCAGCACGTTCAGGTGGTTGACCTTGGCGGAGGTGAAGAGCATCGCCGAGCCGTTGGGGCAGGCCGCCACGCACGCGCCGCAGCCGATGCACTCGGCGTGCTCGAAGGCGGAGTCCGCGTCCGCCTTGGGGACGGGGGTCGCGTGGGCCTCGGGGGCCGAGCCCGTGGGGGCGGAGATGTAGCCGCCGGCCTGGATGACGCGGTCGAAGGCGGAGCGGTCGACGACCAGGTCCTTGACGACGGGGAAGGCGGAGGCACGCCAGGGCTCGACGTCGATCGTGTCGCCGTCGCGGAACGACCGCATGTGGAGCTGGCAGGTCGTGGTCCGCTCCGGTCCGTGCGCGTCGCCGTTGATGACGAGGCTGCACGCGCCGCAGATCCCCTCGCGGCAGTCGTGGTCGAAGGCCACGGGGTCCTCGCCGCGCAGGATGAGCTCCTCGTTGAGGGTGTCGAGCATCTCCAGGAACGACATGTCGGCGGAGATCCCGTCCACGTCGTAGGTGGACATCGCGCCGGGGGTGTCGGCGTTCCGCTGGCGCCAGACGCGCAGGGTGAGCCTCATGCGTAGCTCCGCTGGGTGGGGTGGACGTACTCGAAGGTGAGGTCCTCCTTGTGGAGGACGGGGGCCGTGCCCGTGCCGCCGAACTCCCAGGCCGCGGCGTACGCGAACTCCTCGTCGTGGCGGGCGGCTTCGCCGTCGGCCGTCTGGGACTCCTCGCGGAAGTGGCCGCCGCAGGACTCGGCGCGGTGGAGCGCGTCGAGGCACATGAGCTCGGCGAGTTCCAGGTAGTCGACGATGCGGTTGGCCTTCTCCAGCGACTGGTTGAACTCCTGGCCCGTTCCGGGGACCTTGATCCGGCTCCAGAACTCCTCGCGGATCTCGGGGATGCGGGCCAGCGCGGTGCGCAGGCCCGCCTCCGTCCGGGCCATCCCGCAGTACTCCCACATGAGTTCGCCGAGTTCGCGGTGGAAGGAGTCGGGGGTGCGGTCGCCGTCGACGGCGAGGAGGAGGTTCAGCCGGTCCTCCGTCTCGGCGAGCACCTCCTTCACGGCCGGGTGGTCGTCGGTGACGGGCTCGCTGTGGGGGTGCCGGGCAAGGTAGTCGTTGATGGTGGCCGGGAGGACGAAGTAGCCGTCGGCGAGGCCCTGCATGAGGGCGGAGGCGCCGAGCCGGTTGGCCCCGTGGTCGGAGAAGTTGGCCTCGCCGATGGCGAAGAGCCCGGGGACGGTGGTCTGGAGGTCGTAGTCGACCCAGAGTCCGCCCATCGTGTAGTGGACGGCGGGGTAGATCCGCATGGGGACCTCGTACGGGTTCTCGGCGGTGATCCGCGCGTACATGTCGAAGAGGTTGCCGTACTTCTCCTCGACGGCGGCCCGGCCCATGCGGCGGATCGCGTCGGCGAAGTCGAGGTAGACGCCCTGTCCGCCGGGTCCGACGCCGCGGCCCTCGTCGCAGACGTTCTTCGCGGCGCGGGAGGCGATGTCACGCGGGACGAGGTTGCCGAAGGAGGGATAGATCCGCTCCAGGTAGTAGTCGCGCTCGTCCTCGGGGATGTCGGCCGCGGCGCGGGTGTCGCCCTTGGCCCTGGGGACCCAGATGCGGCCGTCGTTGCGGAGCGACTCGCTCATCAGCGTCAGCTTGGACTGGTGGTCGCCGGTGCGCGGGATGCAGGTGGGGTGGATCTGGGTGAAGCAGGGGTTGGCGAAGTACGCACCGCGCCGGTGGGCCCGCCAGACGGCGGTGGCGTTGGAGTTCATGGCGTTCGTCGACAGGTAGAAGACGTTGCCGTAGCCGCCGCTGGCGAGGACCACCGCGTCCGCGTAGTGGGTGGAGATCTCGCCGGTGATCAGGTCGCGGGCGACGATGCCCCGGGCCCGTCCGTCGACGACGACCAGGTCGAGCATCTCCGTACGGGCGTGCATCTCGACGTTTCCGGCGGCGATCTGCCGGGACAGCGCCTGGTAGGCGCCGAGCAGGAGCTGCTGGCCGGTCTGTCCGCGGGCGTAGAAGGTACGGGAGACCTGGACGCCGCCGAACGAGCGGGTGTCGAGGAGTCCGCCGTACTCGCGGGCGAAGGGGACGCCCTGGGCGACGCACTGGTCGATGATCTCGACGGAGATCTGGGCGAGCCGGTGGACGTTGGACTCGCGGGCGCGGAAGTCGCCGCCCTTGACGGTGTCGTAGAAGAGACGGTGGATCGAGTCGCCGTCGTTGCGGTAGTTCTTGGCGGCGTTGATGCCGCCCTGGGCGGCGATGGAGTGGGCCCGGCGCGGGGAGTCCTGGAAGCAGAACTGGACGACGTGGTAGCCCTGTTCGGCGAGGGTGGCGCCGGCCGAGCCGCCGGCCAGGCCGGTTCCGACCACGATGACGCGGTGCCTGCGGCGGTTGGCGGGGTTGACCAGCTTCGCCTCGAAGCGGCGGGTGTCCCACCGTTCGGCGACGGGTCCTGCGGGGGCCTTCGTGTCGGTGATCGGCTCACCGGTGGCGTAGGCCGCGAATTCGGTGGAGATCATGGTCAGCTCACCACTCCGGTCATGACGGCGACGGGGACGGAGACGAAGCCCGCGGTCAGGACGAGCGCGAGGATGTCGGCGGTGCCCCGCAGCAGGCGCTCACGGCGGGCACTGCCGACGCCGAGGGTCTGGGCGGCGCTCCAGAAGCCGTGCCGGACGTGGAGGCCGACGGCGAGCATGGCGACGATGTAGATGACGTTGCCGTACCAGGTCGAGAAGGTGTCGACGACGTTCTGGTAGGGCTTGCCCTCCTCGAAGCCGCCGGGGTGGACGGTGCCGGTGGTCAGGTCGAGGATGTGCCAGACGATGAAGAGCCCGAGGATGATCCCGCCCCAGCGCATGGTGCGGGTGGCGTACGAGGAGCGCTTGCGGCGGTGGGCGTATGCGGTGGGGCGGGCCCGCACGTCACGACGGCTGAGCTGGTACGCGGAGACGGCGTGGGCCACGACGGCGCCGAGGAGGACGATCCGGACGATCCAGAGGGCCCACTCGTGGTGCAGGACGGGGGCGCCCATGACCCGCAGCCAGTGGCCGTAGGCGTTGAACTCCTCGGGGCCGAAGAAGACCTTCAGGTTGCCGGCGACATGGGCGACGAGATAGCCGAGCATGAGCAGCCCGCTGACTGCCATGACCGTCTTCTTGCCGAGGGTCGATGACAGGAATCCGCGTGACGGTGTGGGGGACGGCGGGCGGCCCGTCGTCCGTTCCCTCGTGGGTGCCAGAGCCATGCTCACGACGCTAGAGCCGAAGGGCCCGAGAGGTCCAAGACATGGTCCGGCTGATCTCGATAGGCCCGTCCTATGAATGTCACCTACCCTGGCACCATGCAGTTCCAGCAGCTCCTCTACTTCGTCGCCGTGGCCGAGACCCGTCACTTCACCCGGGCCGCCGAGCGTGTCCATGTCTCACAGCCCTCGCTCTCCCAGCAGATCAAGGCCCTGGAACAGGAGTTGGGCGCCGAGCTGTTCAGCCGCGCCCGGGGGAACATCACGCTCACCGACGCGGGCGAGGCCCTGCTGCCGCTCGCGCGCCGGATCCTCGCCGACACCGAGACGGCCCGCATCGAGGTGCAGGAGCTGGCCCAGCTGAAGCGGGGCCGGGTACGGCTCGGCGCGACCCCGAGCCTGTGCACGGGGCTGCTGCCGGACGTACTGCGCGCCTTCCACGACCTGCACCCGGGGATCGAGCTCCTCATCGAGGAGGGCGGCTCGCACGATCTCGTACGGGAGCTGGCCCGCGGCGCCCTCGACCTGGCGCTGGTGGTGCTGCCGCTGCCGAGCCCGTCCCCGGCCCTGACGACGGTGGAGCTGCTCCGGGAGGACCTGGTGGTCGTCTCCTCCGCCTCGGCTCCGGCGCCGCGCCGCCCGGTGCGGATCACCGATCTGCGCGACCAGCCGCTCGTGATGTTCCGGCACGGCTACGACCTGCGGGAACTGACCGTGGCGGCCTGCCGGGCGGAGGGCTTCGAGCCGACGTTCACGGTCGAGGGGGGCGAGCTGGACGCGGTCCTCGGATTCGTGCGGGCCGGGCTCGGGCTCGCGGTCGTCCCCGCGATGGTGGCGGCGCGGGCGGGCCGGGACCTCCGTGTGACCGCCCTGGCCCGGCCGGGCCTGCGCCGGACCATCGCCCTCGCGCACCGGAGCGACGTCGCACCGCCGAGGGCGGCACGGGAGCTCCAGCGGATACTGCTCGCCTCGCGGCGGGGCGGCACGGACCGGGTGGTGGGCGTCGGCTGACGAGGTCGCCGCCCTACGCCGTCACCCCTCACACACCCCCGTCGCTCCTCCCGGGCCCCCGTAAATGCGCGTGCGGCAGAACGGCGGCGGCTGCGAGCATGCCCCCATGGTCCACGCTCTCGAACACCTGGTCGTCCGGCACACCCACCGCCTCCCCTCCCCCACCGGTCCGGCCGGGGACGGGGCCGCCGCCGCGCGCAGGTTCGACGCGGCCCTGATGACCGCCGGGTTCAAGCTGTCGGGCGAACTGGTCGAGCGCCTGTCGGGGCTGGCCGGGCCGACCGTCGTCGAGACCGCCGTCCGCACCCTCGTGACCGTCCGTGAGATCCTCGGCGACCACGTCCGGCACAACGTCCACTTCGTCGACTTCCCGGACAACGTGCCGGACACGCTCGACTTCTGGCGGGCGTGCGTGGCCGAGGCGCTCGCCGACGACGACGCCCGCCCGCGTACCGTCGACCAGCTGAGCGCCGGCGTCCTCGACCTGCTGACCCTCCCGTCGTACGGCCGCTACCGGCACACGTACGAGGAGATGCTCGCCGTCCACGACGAGCTGATCGCGGCGGCCGGCGACCGGCTGACGGTGCTGCACCTCGGCGCGGACGCGGACACCGAGGTGACCGCGCTCTACCTGGCCCTGGCCGGCGGCACCACCCCGCTCGGCGAGGAGCGTCTGCGGGATCTGGCCGTGCTCGCCGAGCACTGCGCGGACGGCCCGCAGCCCGAGACGATCACGGTCAGGGAGAACCGCGCCGTCGTCAACCACGCCCGGCTGCGGGTGGGCGCCGCCCCGCTGCTCGACACCGTGACCGACGTCCTGCGGCTGGCCTGCGCGCTCACCGACGGCGATGTCACCCTCCGCGAGCCCACGCGTTTCCGCGCGCTTCCCCGTCCGCATCGCCGTGCCCTGCTCGCGGGTCTCGACGCGGTGGTGGCCGCGTCCCCGGCGAAGCTGTCGGACGTGTCCGCGCACGGGGAGGCGTGGAAGCGCCTCGGGGAGCGCCTGCACCCCCACGAGTACCCGCACTGGCCGCACGCCGCCGAGGTGTTCGCCGTCGCCCGGGGCGAGCGGAAGGCGCCGTCGTTCGACAGCCGCGTGGAGGAGTCGCTCGCACGGGGCGATGTCGCGGGAGCGGCGGAGCTGCTGGCCTCGCACGCCCCGGGGCGGCTGTTCCGCGCCCTGGACCGGCTGCTGCGCGTCGCGGCGGACGACAAGGAGCGGGAGGCGGTTCTCGCGGCCGTCGAGCGGGCCGCCCCGGAGGTGGCGGGCCGGGTCGTCCTGTCGGTGCGCGAGCACCTGCAGAACCGCCGGGGCGGGAGCGCCGGGGAGCGCAGGGTGTTCGTGAACCGGGAGGGCAAGGCCTGGGTCACCGACGACGTGCGCCCGCCGCTGGAGGACACCCACCGCGAGCGGCTCGTCGCGGCCCTCGACGCCGAGACCCGGCGCCGACTGCCCCCCGCGGGGCGCCTGTTGATCGACCCCGACGTCCTGGACGTGGCCCTGCCGTTGAGCGGCCGGGCGTCCTCGGCGGGGCTCGGCGTGCTGCCGCGCGGCTCGGTCTCACCGGTCGAGGGGGAGCTGCTGCGCTTCTTCACGTACTGGCGGGAGGCGCGGCAGACGACCGATCTCGATCTGTCGGCGCTCGTCCTGGACGAGGAGTACGCGACGGTGACCTGGCTGTCGTACACGGCCCTGACCGACGTCGAGGGCCGGCACTCGGGTGACATCACCGAAGCGCCCGACGGGGCCTCGGAGTTCATCGACCTACGGCTCGGCGCGGTGCGGGGCTCGTTCATCGTCCCGCAGGTGCACGTCTTCTCGGGCGAGGGCTTCGACCAGGTGGCGGAGGGCTTCTTCGGCTTCATGCTGCGCGAGTCCGAGCAGCGGGGCCGGCCGTTCGAGCCGCGCACGGTGCGGATGAAGTCGGATCTGCGCGGCCCCGGGCGGGTGGCGCTGCCGCTCGCGTTCCGACGGGACGAGGAGGGCCGCTGGCACGCGCACTGGCTCCACCTCTACCTGCGGGGCACGCCGTCGGCGAACCGGGTCGAGGAACACCGGGTGTCGATCGCGGTCCTGCTGCGCGGTCTGATGGGTCGTACGCCCCTGACGGTCGGTCATCTCGTGGCGTTGATGGAGGAGTCGGGCGCGGAGACGACACTGTGGGACGGCCGGACGGTACCGGAAGGCCCGGTCACGTACCTCGGTCTGGAGCGGCCGGACGGCCTCGCCCCCGGCTCGCGGGTCTTCACCCCGGAAAATCTGCGCGACCTGCTGCCCGCCTGAGTGCTACGGTCGTTCCGGGGCGAGGCCATGGAGAGGCTTCCTTCTCATACTCCAATGAAATAGCCTCTCCGCTCTCCTCCCCCGTACTCTTCCCGGCCTCCCCGCTTCGCGCGGGGAGGCCGGTCTCGTGTGTCCGGTTCTCAGACCGCGTCCGCCAGGAGCAGTGAGTGGATGCGGTCCGGGGCACCGGGGCGGGCGTAGTACCAGCCCTGGGCCGTGTCGCAGCCCAGGTCGCGGAGCTGGCGGGCCTGGGCCCCGGTCTCCACGCCCTCGACGGTGACGGCGAGTTCGAGGCTGTGGGCCAGGGAGACGATCCCCTCGACGATCTTGAGGTCGACCGGGTCCACCGGATGCTGCTGCATGCCCCGGGTGAAGGAGCGGTCCAGCTTGAGGACGCTGACCGGCAGCCGGCGCAGATTGGCCAGGTTCGAGTAGCCGGTGCCGAAGTCGTCGAGCGCGATGTCCACGCCCATCTCGGCGAGCTGCCGCAGCGGCTTGAGCAGGTCCTCGTCGGCGCCGATGAGCGCCGATTCGGTCACCTCCAGGCAGAGCGCGCCCGGTTCGAGCCCGGACCGCTCCAGGACGTCGACGGTGTCGGCGACCAGGCGCGGGTGGTGGAGCTGCGTCGGGGAGAGGTTGACGTTGATCCGCAGCGGGCCGCCGTCGGCGTGCCGGGCCTGCCAGAAACGGGCCTGGCGCACGGCCTCCTGGAGCACCCAGCGGCCCAGCGGCACGATGAGCCCGGTGTCCTCGGCGAGCGGGATGAACCGGTCGGGGCCGAGCACGCCGTGCTGCGGGTGGCACCACCGTACGAGCGCCTCGGCGCCGTGGACGCTGCCGTCGTCGAGGTGGACGAGCGGCTGGTACTCGATGAAGAACTCGCCGCGTTCCAGCGCGGTCGGCAGGGCCGTGGTGAGGCCGTGCCGGGTGATGGCGCGGGCGTCGGCCTCCGGGTCGGCGAGCTCGAAGCGGTTGCCCCCGGCGGACTTGGCCCGGTACATGGTGATGTCGGCGCTCCGCAGCACCTCGGCCGGGGTGCGTTCGCCGGCCGGGCCCTCGACGACGCCGAGGCTTCCGCGGACGGTCAGTTCGCGGCCGTCGATGCGGAGGGGGGTGGCGAGGGCGGCGAGGATGCGGTCGGCGAGCTCGGTGACGTCCTGTTCGCCTGCGGCGCCGGTGGTGAGGGCGACGAACTCGTCGCCGCCGAGCCGGGCCACCATCTCGCCGGACCCGGTGACGCAGCTCTGCAGCCGGTCGGCGACCTCGACGAGGAGCCGGTCGCCGGTGGAGTGGCCGAGGCTGTCGTTGATGACCTTGAAGCCGTCGAGGTCCAGATAGCAGAGGCCGAAGCGGGCGTTGTCGCCGGGCGCGAGGGCCTTCTCGAGACGCTCGAAGAACAGGGTCCGGTTGGGGAGCCCCGTCAGCGCGTCGTGGGTGGCCTCGTACCGCAGGCGCAGGTGGAGCAGGCGCCGCTCGGTGGTGTCCTCCATGAGGGCCAGCTGGTACTGGGGGTTGCCCTCGGCGTCGCGGAGGAGCGAGACGGTGAGATTGGTCCAGAGAACCGTTCCGTCTCCGCGGTAGTACGGCTTCTCGACCCGGTAGTGCTCACGGTCGCCGCGGACCAGCTCGTCGTACAGCTTCCAGACGTGCGGTCCGTCCTCCGGGTGGACCCACTGGCTCACGTTCCGGCTGCGCAGCGGCCCCTCCATTCCGCCGAACATACGCGTGAGGGTCTCGTTGACCTCCAGGACGTTGCCGTCGAGGTCCGCGATGCCGATGCCGATCGCCGCCCCGTCGAAGACCGCCCGGAAGCGGCTCTCGGTGGCGTGCAGGGCGATCTCGGCGGCGCTGCGGGCGGAGAGCGCGGAACGCGCGATGGCCTCCTGCTCGGCCCGGGTCCGCTCGCGCAGGGCCTGGGCGTAGCCGGTGGCCATGGCGTGCTGGAGCCGGGCGCAGCGGGCCCGGAGCTCCTCGGCCGGCAGGTCCGACTCGGCACCGCAGTAGAGCACCAGGTACGAGTCCACGACCCCGAGGCTGCGTCCGAGGGCGTCCGGGTCGGTGCAGTGGGCGGCGATCAGCGCCGCGCCGGTGCGCTGGGCCGGGGCCGTGTCGAACGGCCGGGCGTGCAGCGCGTCGTTCAGGGTGCGGGCCAGCGGCAGCAGATGCACCTCGAACTCGGCGCGGGTCAGCGAGGTGGCGGTCACCGGGAAGATGGCACGGCTCCAGATGGTGACGAACCGCCTGAGTCTGTCCTCCGGGCCGTCGGCTTCGGCAACGCCGCCGGACGGCTGAGACGGGACCTTCACGCCTTGCGCCCCACCCCTGCGAAACCGGAGAAGGCGTACGGATCCTCCTCCTCGACCGGACTGTCCGGACGCCAGTCGGGCATCGGGACGAGGCCGGGCTCGATCAGTTCGGTGCCCTCGAAGAAGCGGGCGATCTCGGCGCCGGAACGCATCACCAGCGGGTTGCGGATGTTCCGGTAGACCCCGACGGTGCCGCCGGCCTGCTCCTCGGAGAGCGGGATGCCCTCGTACGAGGCGTGGGTGAGCACCAGGAGGCTGCCGGGCGCGAGGGCGTCGAGCAGTTCGGTGACGGCTTCGTACGGCCGGTCCTGGTCCTCCAGGAAGTGCAGGACGGCGACGAGGAGCAGCGCCACCGGCCGCTCCAGGTCGAGGAGTCGGGACACCTCGGGACTGTAGAGGATGTCGGCCGGCTTGCGCAGGTCCGCGGCGACGACCGCGGCGCCCTCGTCGCCCTCCAGGACGGCGCGGCTGTGGGCCACGGCGACCGGGTCGTGGTCGACGTAGACGACGCGGGCCGCGGGGTCGGCGGTCCTGGCGACCTCGTGCACATTGCCGAAGGTGGGTATGCCGGAGCCGATGTCCAGGAACTGGGTGACGTCGTTGTCAACGGCGTGACGGACGGCGCGCCGCATGAAGGCACGGTTCGCCTGCATGATCTTGGGCAGGCCAGGCATGAACTCCATGGCCTTGCGCGCCGCTTCCCGGTCCACTTCGAAATTGTGCGAGCCGCCCAGATAGAAGTCGTACATACGGGACACGCTCGGCACCGAGATGTCGATACCAGGCGGAGCCCAGGCGGGACGCTCCATCAATGTCTCCAACAAGTCGCCATGGGGGATGCGGCCATGTGTTCGCGGCCGGTGTTCGAGGTGAGGCTACTGATCGCCCGCCGAGAGAGCGAGTAGAAACGGAAATTCGCGGTCCGTTCTTGGTCACACGCCATTGGCACGTGCTCTCGGGAACGAAGAGTTCACGCCTTCAGACTGTGCAAATTCACGTGCATATGAGTGTGCGTCGGCTCTTCGGCCGAGTGCGGCTCCCCTCGATGGGCGCCCAGGCCCCGCCTGTACCTCGGTTGTTGCCGTCGGAGGCGTCTGGTCGCCGGTGCAGGATGCCCCCTTCTCCTTCCCGCCCGACAGGGCGACAACCGGACAGTTATCGATCCGAGGCCGGAACGGACCCGGTCCGCCGTCTTCCGGAATCCATCTGCCCGGCAATACGGGGACCTTGAGCCCCGTAGAGGCGCCCCGGCCGGCTTCGGGCGAGGCGAAACGTCAAACCGGTACGTCCGAAGATCCGCTCCATCCGGCGAATCCCGCTCGATTCCGCCCCGGCGCGCCGTGCCTGTGATCAAGCTCGACGGCGTGTCTCTGTACGGATCACTCCTCGCGCGGCCGCTGGCGGCCCTCGGACTGGTGTGGCTCCTCGCCACCCCGGTGCCCGCCGCCGCGGACGCCTGCGCCTACGCCTCGACCGGCCCGGGCGGTTCCCATGTCGCGGTGGCGATCGCCGGCGGCGGCGACGACGACGGCCACGGCGGTTCAGGTAAGGGCAAGGGCCACGGGAAGGGTCACGGCAAGGGAAAGGGCAAGGGGCACGGCCATCACCACCACCCGAAGCCCTGCCCCACCGAGCCGCCCCCGCCGTGCCCGTCCCCCACACCCGAGCCGACGCCCACCCCTACGCCCACGCCCACGCCCACGCCGAATCCGACTCCCAAGCCGACGCCCAAGCCGACACCCGAACCACCGTCCCCCTCCCCGACGCCCACGCCCACTCCGAAGCCGCCTCCGCCGCCCGCCCCTCTCCCGCCCAGACCCGCGCCGAAGCCACCGGCCACCCGGCCCGCACCCCGCCCGGAGCCGCCGCCCCCCGCGCCTCCGACCACGAGGCCGCCGGAGCGCGCGCCCGCGCCGCCTCCGCCGCCCCCGCCTCCGCCGCGCCCGAGCCCCACGCCTCCGCCCACCGTGCGGCCCCCGGCACCCGGCCCCGTGGCGCTGCCCCACTACCGCCGCGCCACGCACACCCAGCCGAAGAACGGCACCTCCGTCGTCACCGCGACCCTCATGATCACCGCGCCCGCGGTGCTCGCGACGGCGATCCTGCGCCCGCGGTCCAAGTGACCCGCCGCTCCGTCCACCCCTACGTCCCTCTGAATCCCGCTAGAGGAATCCATGTCTGAATGGCTTGTTCTCACCCTTGCGATGGCCGCCGCGTGCGCCGTCGTCCTCACGATCGTGGTCATCAACAACCGCCGGATCACAGAGGACGACGACCCGAGCGAGACCCCGGACGTCATCGAGTACATGACGATGATGATCGGCGTGATCTACGCGATCGTCCTCGGTCTCGCCATCGCCGGCGTCTGGGAGGCCCGCGGCGCCGCCCAGGAGACCGTGCGGCAGGAGGCGCAGGCGATGCACGAGATCTCGGCCCGCGTCGAGGTGTACCCGCAGGCGGTCCGCGAGCGCATCCGCGCCGATGTCGAGGCGTACGTCGGCTATGTGGTCGACGACGAGTGGACGTACATGGCGGAGCACGGCGAGCTGAGCGAGGAGGGCACCGCGCTCCTGGAGAAGGTGCGGCGCAGCGTCACCGACTACCAGCCCGCCGACGACTTCGAGGGACAGGCGTACCAGCCGCTGGTCGACCAGGTGGCGGTGGCCGACGACGCCCGGGGAGCCCGGGGGCAGAACGCGGGGGCGACCATGCCGGGGGTGGTGTGGTTCGGCCTCATCATCGGAGCCCTGGTGACGGTCGGCCTGATCTTCACCCTGCAGATCCGCAGGACCGGGCGCGAACTGCTGCTCGCCGGACTCTTCAGCGTGCTGATCGCCTTCCTGCTGTTCCTCATCTGGGACTTCGACGCGCCGTTCGGCCGGGGCATCTCGGCCACCGCCGCGCCGTTCACCGATCTGTTCCCGCAGCTCACGCGGTGAGGCGACACCACCGGATGAGCCACTCGGGGGACATCCATGCCCCATTCGCACGTCTGGGATCGCGGCTGTGGTAGGGCGCTTCTAGCGTTTCGGACATCGAGGTGTACGCACGGTCTTTCGCGGAAACCCCCTTTCCGCGGCTGCCCCTCGGGACCCGGAGGATTCACCATGCGCGCGATACGTGCCGCGTCCACTGCCCTGCTGGGAGCGGCCGCCCTCGCCCTGGCCGCCCCCACCGCCGTCGCGGCGGACGGTGCCCCCGCACCGAACCCGCGAGCGGCACGGGCCAAGGCACCGGGCGATTTCGTCGTGTCGCCCTCGGTCGTCGCGCCGGGCGGCCGGGTGACGCTGAGCGCCCCCGGCTGCGCCAGCACGGCGACGGCCTCGGCCGGCATCTTCGACACCGTCACCATCGCCCCGGGCTCGGCGGCCATCGCCACCGTGGACGCGGACGCCCGACCCGGCGCCGTGTACACGGTGTCGTTCAACTGCACCGGCGGGATCTCGGACACCGCGACCCTGACGATCAGCGGCGTTCCGACCGCCACCCCCACGATCAGCTCCACCATCCTCACTCCCCCGCGCGGGGTGCAGGGCGGTCTGGGCGGCTCGGTGGGCGGCGTCGAGCCGCTCCAACTGGCCGTCGGAGGAGCGCTCGTGCTCGCCGCCACCGTCGGCGGCGTGTACGTGGTGCGTCGCCGTTCCGGCGCGACCCGTCGCCACTGAGCGGCGGGCACGACCGGTCCGGTGTCGGTGACCGGCGTCCGCGGACGCCCGTCGCCCCCGGGTCCCGGCAGGGACTCGGGGGCGACGGGCAGGGCGGGCCGACCGGGAGGTTCGACCGGTCAGACCCCCGCACCGGTGATACGGCGACGACGGACGATGAAGAGCCCGCCGCCGAGCGCGGCGGCGGCGACCAGGCTGCCGCCGACGGCCATCTCGGTGGAGGTGGGCGCCATCGAGCCGCCGAGGCCGCCCTGGGCACCGCGGCCCGGGAGGACGCGGAACGGCTCCGTGACCACGTTGGAGCCGCCGTTGCACCTGACGGCCAGGTTGTAGTTGCCGGGAGTGGCGTTGTTGTAGACGCGGGCGACGGCCGTGGAGACGCCGTTGCCGCCCGAGAGGGTGGCGTCCGGGAAGGCGTTGGACGTGACCGTGCCACCACGGTTGCAGCCCCTGGCGGTGATCGTGAGCGTCGACCCGGGGTGGACCTCGAAGGGGCTGACGGTGACGTTGCTGGGGGTGTTGTTGTTGCCGCCGGCGACGACGTTGCCCGGACCGTAGGTGGCGGCGGCAAGGGGGGCCGCGAGGCCGACCGCCGCGATCGCGGTGGCGGTCACCGCCAGAGTGCGTGCAGCACGCATGGTTGAACCTCCAGTGGAAGACGCCCCAAAGCGGTGCTCCGGGAGTGTCGACGAGTACGCCTTCCATGACGAACCATCACAAGTCCGAGCGAGCCGCGCATTTCGGCACTGGTCCACCCCAGTGAGGCGACACGCCCGGAATCGAGTCCTCGCAGGTGGAAGAAGCGCAGGTCAGGCGCGAGAGGGCTGCTTATCTGACGATTACTCGGATGGGTCAGCCCCCTGTCACCCGCCTGTCGGCCCCCGGGGCATCGTCGCGTGCTGCCCCCCCGACGCCGCCCGCCGACCGCGCCGCCCTGGACGCGTGCGGGGCGGGCGGGACGTCGACACACCCCCGTGGCCGTGCTCCGGCACCCTTCCGGCGTCGGCCCCCACCCGTTCGCACCGTCCGGCGCGACGGCCCGTCAGGTCGCCCTTACCGTTCTGACGACGCCACGAAGGGAGAACGAATGCCCCCGAAGGACTTCCGCGTCTTCCCGCGCAGGAGACGCCGCCCCTGGGGCATCCTGGCCCTCGCCATGCTGTCCGGGGTCGCGATGATGCGCAACGGGGTGGACGTCGCACTCGGGCCTCCGCAGCCCGCCGCGGCGGCCCGTCCGGTGGCGCATCCCGTCGTGCCGCCGCAGGACGGGGCGACCGAGGGTCTGGAGCCGCTGCCGTTCGCCCCCGCCTCCCGGATCAAGATCCCGGCGATCCAGGTCGCGGCCCCGATCATGGACGTGGGTCTCGACCCGGACGGCTGGGTGGCGGCCCCGCCGCCGCAGGACGCCAACCTCGCCGGCTGGTACCAGAACGGCATCTCCCCCGGCCAGCGCGGCACCGCGGTCGTCGTGGGCCATGTCGACAACGCACAGGGCCCCGCGGTCTTCTACGGCCTCGGCTCCCTGGAGAAGGGCCAGCACATCGAGGTCGAGCGGTACGACGGCCGGATCGCGGTCTTCGAGATCTACGGGCTCGAGGTGTACGCGAAGGACAACTTCCCGGGCGTGCAGGTGTACGCCGACACCGGCGCCCCCGAACTGCGGGTCATCACCTGCGGCGGCGGCTACACGCGCGCGCGTGGCTACGACGGGAACGTCGTCGTGTACGCGCGCATGGTCGGCTCCCGCTAGGTCGTCTCTTTCGGATCCTGCCGGTCAGGCCCGCGTCGTCCGGTGCCTGGGGTCTCCCAGGCCCGCCAGGGCCGAGGGGACGCATCGCAAGGCGGAGGGGCGCCCGCGTACTGGGTGTACTCGGGTGTCCCGACAACGCGGCGGGGTGCGGTGCCGGGCGGCGCGGGCCGGGCAAGATCCGGAAGAGACGGCCAGGCCCTGTCGTCGTCACACGACAGGACCGGAGGGACACGGCGAAGGGCCCCGGCAGCACCAGCCGCCGGGGCCCTTTCCCGTACCGGAGCGCTCAGCGCCGGGGGACGGTGATGTGGTAGCCCGCGTCGAGGAGTTCGGGCAGATAGCGGCGGAGCGCGGTCACGGTCCGGGCCCGGTCGCCGCCGGCGTCGTGGGAGAGCACGACGGCGCCGGGGGCGGCTCCGTCGAGGACCCGGCGGACGATGGTGTCGGCGACCGCGGGTTCCTTCCAGTCCAGGGTGTCGACGGTCCAGGCGAGCGGCTCCATGCCGAGCTCGGCCCCGATCTCGAAGGAGTGCCGGTTCCAGGCGCCGTACGGCGCGCGGTACCAGAGCGGGGCCGAGCCCAGGGTCCGTTCGACGACCTCGCTGGTGGAGCCGAGCTCGTCGCGGATGCGGGAGGGGCGCAGTGTGGGGATGAGGGGGTGCGACCAGGAGTGGTTGCCGACGACGTGCCCGTCCGCGGCCATCTCCCGCAGCAGATCCGGGTTCTCGACCGCCATCTCGCCGCAGACGAAGAACATGGCCCGGCAGTCGTAGCGGCGCAGGGTCTCCAGGATGCCCGGTGTGTAGCGGGGGTCCGGGCCGTCGTCGAAGCTGAGCACCATCGAGCGGCCGACCCCGGACATGCTGAGGAAGGGCCGCTGCCGGACCGGGGGCACCGCGCGCCGGAACGCGGGGGGCGCGTACGCGGTCATCGGCTGGAGGCGGTACGCGCTGGGGCGGAGCCTGGCGGACTGCGCCTGCGGGCCGGCGGCGGGTCCGGCCCCTCCGCGGGGTGGAGCAGGAGGCGCGGCGGTCCCGCCGGCCCGTTCGGGCGCCGCGAGCCGGTCCGCCGCGATGACTCCGACGGTGGCGGTGGCCCCGAGGGCGGCGGCGAGCCGCAGCACCGCACGGCGCCCATGAGGCATCTGATCCTTTTTCATGACCAATGGTTCATACGGATGAGGACCCGCGCGGCTCATCGACACCGGCCGCCCCACCGAAAGCACCCGATGAGCCGATAGCCTCGAAGGGTGAGCGAACAACAGCCCGGCCGGTTCGAACGCGGTACCGACGGCCCGAAAGTGATCATGGCGGGAGTCGACGGTTCCAACTCCTCACTGCGCGCGGCGGCGTACGCGGCCGGGCTCGCGCGGCGGCAGAACGCCCTGCTCGCGCTCGTCTACGTGCAGCCGGTGATCACCGCGGGGGCCGCCATGGGCGCGCCGACGGCGGGGACCACCGAGGAGATCGCCCAGGACCTGGCCGCGGAGATCCGTGCCTCGGCCGAGCGGGTGAAGGACCTCTGGCGGATGCGGTGGGAGTTCCACACCTTCCGGGGCGACGCCTACGCGGGTCTGGTCCAGGCGGCCGAGGAGCTGACGGCGGACGCCGTGGTGGTGGGCGCCTCCGAGTCGGCCGGCCACCGGTTCGTGGGCTCGGTGGCCGTACGGCTCGTGAAGGCGGGCCGTTGGCCGGTCACCGTCGTACCGTGACCGGTTCGATCGGTCGGTCGGTCGGTCGGTCGGTGGCCGTCTACCTGCCCATCACCAGGCCGTCCTCGGCCGCGCCGCGGCTGAGCACCACCTGCCGGACGGCGTCCCGGATCTCGGCATGGCGCGGGTCGGAGCCGTCGGCGGCGCCGAGGTTGACCACCCGGCCGCGTCCGGTGTCGAACCACTGGGGGACGAACTCGGCCTTGGTGACCTCCCAGCGCCCACCGGGGGTCCGGGGCGGACCGAAGGTGAAGCGGCCGATGCTGCCCTGGTTGCCACGGGGGTCGTGGGCTCCCTCGTGGTTGATCATGTCCCCGGCGATCTGGTCGCCCATGCCGTAGACGATCCAGGTGCCGTTGACCTTCTCGTACGCCTGCGGGACGTGGGCGTGCGTTCCGAGGATCAGGTCGATGTCGGGGCGGCCGCCGCTCTGCGAGGCGGTGAGCGCCCTGCCGAGCGTGAGCTGGCGCCCGTCGGGTTCGGTCTGCCACTCGGTGCCCCAGTGGACGCTGACCACGACCACGTCGGCGCCGGCCGCGCGGGCGGCGCGGGCATCGGCGATCACCTTCTGCTCGTCGAGCGTCTGCACGGCCCACGGCTGCCCCTCGGGCATCGGATACCCGTTGGTGTCGTACGTGTAGGCGAGCTGGGCCACGGTGGCGCCGCCCGCCTCGAGCAGGGTGGGCCTCGCCGCCTCCTCCGCCGTACGTGCCGACCCGGCGTGGCGGACACCGGCCCGGTCCAGGGCGTCGAGCGTGCGGCCGAGGCCCGCCGCTCCGTCGTCCAGGGTGTGGTTGGAGGCCGTGGAGCAGGAGTCGTAGCCGGTGGCCCTGAGCGCGGCGGCGACCTCGGGCGGCGATTTGAAGGCGGGGTAGCCGGTGTAGGGCCCGCCCTCCTGCCCGTACACGGTCTCCATGTGGCAGATGGCCAGATCGGCCTGCGAGACGACGGACCTCACCCCGGAGAGCATCGGCGCGAAGTCGTAGCCGCCCCCGCCCGCGTCCTGGGCCGCGCGGCGGATGATCGAGTCGTGCGGGAGGATGTCCCCGGAGGCGACGAGGGTGAATCCGGCGGGTGCGGACGCCCCGCCGGGTGCGGCGGACGGGGCGTCGGGCCGCCCGGATCCCGGTCGTCCGTTCGTGGCCTCGGGGCTGGGGCCTCCGTCGGCCGGGCCGCTCCCGTCGGTGCAGCCGGTCGCCGCCGCGAGCAGGACGGCGGCGAGCGCCACCACGCCCGCGGATCTGGTGCGTGAGGTCATGTACGGCACTCCGCCCGATTCGTGGGATGAACATCTGTTCCTACGAATTGATCTCGCGAGAAAGCCGCAGTCAAGGGTCAAGGCCGCAGAGCGACAGGAACCCCGCTGAAACGGACGCAGTGACTCCGGTCGACCGGCTCGTGACCGCTCGCCGCACCATTCGCCGCTCGGTGCGACCGTTCGTCGCAGACCGATGTCCGTTCCCTGTCCCTCGCTGTCCGAATGGGTTCCGATACGCCCCGGACGACGAGCCGCAGGAGAGGCGGGGAGCATGACAACGGCGACCACCGACGAACGAACCCTCGAGGAGCTGCAGCGGGACCACGGCCCCGCACTCCTCTCCTTTCTGCTCGGCCTCACCTACGGGGACCGCCAGCGGGCCGAGGACCTCGTCCAGGAGACCCTGGTACGGGCCTGGCTCCACCCCGAGGCCTTCGACGGCCCCTACGAGTCGATGCGCCCCTGGCTCTTCACCGTGGCCCGCCGCCTCGCCATCGACGCCCGGCGCTCACGCCTCGCCCGACCCGCCGAGATCGGGGACGGCGTCCTCGCGGTGACCCCCGATCCCGACGACGCCACGGCCTCGGCCGAGGCCGCGCTCGACGTACGGGCGGCCGTCCGCGAACTGAGCCCGGAACACCGCGCGGTCCTGGTCCGGATCTACTTCCACGGACTGACCGTCAACGAGGCCGCCGTCGACCTCGGCATCCCGGCCGGCACCGTCAAGTCCCGCTCCCACTACGCGCTGCGGCAGCTGGGCCGGTCGCTCCCCGGCTACCGGCCGCATCGCGCGGCCGTTGCCCGGCCCCGCGTCGCGGCCCCACAATGACGCCGTGACGCTGACACTCGCCGCCGCCGAAAAGATCCTCGCCGACAACTTCGCACCCTGGGTGCTCGATCTCGGGCTCGCCGTCGAATCGGTCGACGGCCAGGAGGCCGTGCTCCGGCTCCCGTGGTCGGAGCGGCTCGCCCGGGAGGGCGGGGGCCTGTCCGGGCAGGCCCTGATGGCCGCCGCCGACACGGCGACGGTGATCGCGGTCGCCGCGGCCCGGGGCGGCTTCGTACCCATGACCACCGTCCAGCAGTCGACCAGCTTCCAGCGGGCGGTCGTCGGCGCCGACGTCCTGGTGCGGGCCCGGCTCACCAAGGCGGGGAAGCGGATGGCCTTCGCCGACATCACCATGACGGCCGAGGGCACGGCGGAGGTCGCGGCCCACGCGACGGCGGTGTACGCGATCCTCGGCTGAGCCGCCGTCTCCCCCGCCGTCTTTTCCGGCCGCCACCCCGGTGGCCGGCGGAGCCGGTGCTGCCCCTGCCGCTGCCGCGACCCTGCCGGCCGCTGCCGCTGCCCCGACCGCTGCCGACCGCTGCCGGAGACGCCTCTCCCACCCCGTTCGCCTCCCGGGACCTCAGTAATCCCACCGGCACCGATCCGGCCGGGAAACGTATCCGAAACCACACGGGCGAGTTGAGCAAAGCGGGACACGCGGGCGCCCTCCACGGAGGAAGCTCTCCCCGGGTCCCACACGTCCGGGTCCCCGATGTCCGGGAGAAGGTGGGAGCGTTGCGCCCCGAGAGCACGAACGGCGCCGGCGGCACGAGTGGCGGCGAACTCGCCGTCCCGATGGCCTGGCTGTGCGCCGAGTACCTGGCCGACGAGGTGCTGCGGGCCGCCGCCCTCGTGGCACCCGGCTCACTGGAGTACCGGGCGGGCCTCCAGGCCCTCGCCCTCACCGTCCACCTCTCCGAGGAGGCGGACGGACCGGTGGGCGGAAGGCCCGCGGGCCGCGTCGACAAATGGCTGCGGCACACGGCCTACGACCGGCCCTGGCCGCCCTGGGTCGAGGAACGGCTCGCGGCGCGCCGGGCGGCCGGCGACGGCGGCCCCGACCTGGCGCTCGCGGAGACCGCGTGGCGCGGCCTGCGCGACACCTGGGTCCGCGCCGCCGACCTCGACGGCCGGACGGACGACGAGTCCGCCTGCACGGTCGACGAGGAGGAGCAGATCTGGCTGCCCGCGTGGAAGCTGGGCCTGCCGCTCGCCCATCTCTCGCTGCACCTGCGCTGACCCGCCCCTGCCGGTCCGTACCCGGTCAGGGTGACGAACGGTGCACTCCCTGGTGGTACTTGGGGATGCGCACCGTCACCTTCATCCCCGCGCCGACCCCCGTCTCGATGACGAGGCCGTACTCCGCGCCGTACACCTGGCGCAGCCGCTCGTCCACGTTGGAGAGGCCGATGCCGGAGCCGGCGGGGTGCTCTCCGCGCAGGACCGCGCGGAGCAGCTCCGGGTCCATGCCGATGCCGTCGTCCTCGACGGTCACCACGGCCTCCGCGCCCGCGTCGCGGGCGGCGATCGTGACCCGGCAGCCCCGTTCCCGGTCCTCGAGGCCGTGTTTCACGGCGTTCTCCACGAGGGGCTGGAGGCACAGGAAGGGCAGCGTGACCGGCAGGACCTCGGGGGCGATCTGCAGCGTCACCTTGAGCCGGTCCCCGAAGCGCGCCCCGGCGAGCGCCAGGTACTGCTCGATGGAGCGCAGTTCGTCGGCGAGCTGGGCGAACTCGCCGTGCCTGCGGAACGAGTAGCGGGTGAAGTCCGCGAACTCGAGGAGGAGTTCGCGGGCCTGCTCCGGGTCGGTGCGGACGAACGAGGCGATGGCGGCGAGGGAGTTGAAGATGAAGTGCGGGGAGATCTGCGCGCGGAGCGCACGGATCTCGGCCTCCACGATGCGGGTGCGCGAGCGGTCGAGCTCGGCGAGCTCCAGCTGTACGGAGGCCCAGCGGGCCACCTCGGTCGCGGCCCGCACCAGGACGGCCGACTCCCGCGAACCGTAGGCGACGAGCGCGCCGAGCACCCCGTCCTCGCCGCTGAGCGGGGCGATCACCGCCCAGCGCAGCGGGCAGGCGGGGTCGGCGCAGTCGGTGTGCACGGATCGGCTGCGGCCGGTCTCCAGGGTCTCGGCCGCCTGTTCCGGGACGTGCGCCCGGTGATGGTCCTCGCCAGGTCCGTCCCAGGCGAGGACGGCGCCCCGGTCCGTGAGACAGAGCGCCTCGGTGCCGAGCAGCGAGCGGAGGGTGCCGGCGGCCCTGCGCGCGGTCTCCTCGGTGAGCCCGGCGCGGAGCGGCGGCGCGGCGAGGGAGGCGGTGTGCAGCGTGTGGAACGTGGCCCGTTCGACGGGCGTGCCGAGGTCGGGATCGGCGGCGCGGCCGCCGCGCCGGGCGGTGAACCGGCCGAGGACGAAGCCCGCGGCGAGCAGCACGGCGCCGGCGGCGGCCGCGGCGGCGAGGGCGATGCCGCTCAACGGCGGACCTCCTGGACGGGGGCGGGGACGGGGACGGTGCCGGTGATCTCCTCCGGCAGATGGAGGCGGGCGAGGAGCGTCGGAGTGCCGGGCGGGACGCGGCGGGGTGTGGCCAGGGAGACGAGGACCATGGTGAGGAAACCGAGCGGGACCGACCAGACCGCCGGCCAGGCCATCAGGGTGTGCGGCCAGCCCTCGGGGGCGAGCCCCGCCCGGGTCGCCATCACGGCCGCGAGCGCGGAGCCGCCGCCCAGGAGCAGTCCGGCCGTCGCGCCGGGCGGGGTCAGGCGCCGCCACCAGATGCCGAGGACGAGCAGCGGGCAGAAGGAGGAGGCGGAGACGGCGAACGCGAGGCCGACGGCGTCGGCGACCGGCACCTTCGATGCGAACACCCCCACGGCCAGCGGTACGGCGGTGGCGAGCAGGGTCGCGAGACGGAAGTGCCGTACGCCCCGGGACGGCAGGACGTCCTGGGTGAGGACTCCGGCGACGGACATGGTGAGCCCCGAGGCGGTGGACAGGAAGGCGGCGAAGGCGCCGCCCGCGAGGAGCGCGCCCAGGAGGTCGCCGAGCAGGCCGCCCACGATGCGGTCGGGCAGCACGAGCACGGCGGCGTCCGCGGAGCCGGTGAGGGCGAGCTCGGGGGCGTAGATCCGGCCGAGGGCGCCGTAGAGCGGCGGCAACAGGTAGAAGGCGCCCACGAGGCCGAGTACGACCAGGGTGGTGCGGCGGGCCGCCCGGCCGTGCGGGCTGGTGTAGAAGCGGACGGCGACGTGCGGCAGGCCCATGGTGCCGAGGAAGGTCGCGAGGATCAGTCCGTACGTGGCGTACAGCTGGTGTCCGTCGCGGCCGCCGGCCAGTGGCTGGGACCAGCCGAGGGGATCCGATCCGCTGGCGACCCGCTCCGGCAGTGCCGCTCCCGGGGCGAAGGCGAGGGTGGTGCCGCCGAGGACGTGATGGGTGCCGGGGGCGAGGGTCACGGTCCGCTTCTCGTACGGGACCGCGTCGACGCTGCCGGTGACCGTGACGGTGAGCGGGTCGTCGAGCCCGATCCGTACCGTGTCGGCGACCTTGACGACGGTGTGGCCGCGCAGCACGGCGGGGGCGTCGAAGCGGGCCCTGGGTGCCCCGTCGCCGTACCAGGCGGCGAGCAGGAAGAGGACGGGGACGAGCAGGGCGGTGAGCTTCAGCCAGTACTGGAACGCCTGTACGAAGGTGATGCTGCGCATCCCGCCGGCGGCGACCGTGCCGGTGACGACGAGGGCGACGAGCAGCCCGCCGACCCAGTCGGGGGCGCCGGTGAGGATCTCCAGGGTGAGCCCGGCGCCCTGGAGCTGGGGCAGCAGGTAGAGCCAGCCGATGCCGACGACGAAGAGGCTGGCGAGACGGCGCACCTGTGGGGACTCGAGGCGGGCCTCGGCGAAGTCGGAGAGGGTGTACGCCCCGGAGCGCCGCAGCGGGGCGGCGACGAGGACCAGCAGTACGAGGTAGCCGGCGGTGTAGCCGACCGGGTACCAGAGCATCGCGGGGCCCTGGACGAGGACGAGCCCCGCGATGCCGAGGAAGGAGGCGGCGGAGAGGTACTCGCCGCTGATGGCCGCGGCGTTGAGGCCGGGCCGGACGGTGCGCGAGGCCACGTAGAAGTCGGAGGTCGTCCGGGAGATCCGCAGGCCGAGGGCGCCGATGAGGACGGTGGCGAGAACGACGGCGGTGACGGCGGCGACGGCGTAGGTCTGGTTCACGCGGCGCCCGCGCGGGGCTCGTCCGTACGGGGCCGGTTCTTGAGGGACCGGTGCTTGAGGGACCGGCGCTTCGGGGGCTCGTTCACGGAGTGCGTCTCAGCGTTCGACGAGGCCGGTGAAGTCGCGCTCGTTGCGTTCGGCGCGCCGTACGTACCAGTGCGCTATGCCCCAGACGACGGGCTGGACCCCGACGCCGAGGGCGAGCCAGACGAAGGCCTCGGGGGCGGGCAGGGCGAGGAGCAGCGGCAGCGAGCCGACCAGCAGCGCGAGCGCGCCCAGGGCGGTGAGGGCGGCGCGCAGCTGGCTGCGCATCAGGGAGCGGACGTAGGTGTGGCCGAGGGTGGTCTGCTCGTCGATCTCGGAGCGCGCCGGCGGGTGGACGGGGTGGCGCCGGGCGGGGCCGGGCACGGTCGTCCCTGCGCCGTGGGCGGAGGCGTACGTGACGGTCTCGCGGCGGGGCCGGCGCGCGGGAGGCTGCTGCTCGGACATCGTCGTCCGCCTCGGTCGGAAGGAGCGGGCCTCTGGCCCGGGACGCGTGGAGTCTACGCAGGTGGGAGTACCTGCGGTAGGGGGCGGGGCGGGATGGGTTCAGCCCCCGGCGCGGCGCATCAACAGGTCTCGCAGGGGGCGGGCGTGCCGTCGGCTGACCGGCAGGTCGGTGTCGCCGACCCGTACGGAGGTGGCACCGCCGTCGAGGCGGAGCTCGTCGATCCGGGCGAGCGCCACGAGGTGGCTGCGGTGGATGCGGACGAAGCCGCGGGCCGCCCACCGCTCCTCGAGGGTGGACAGCGGGATGCGGACGAGGTGGCTGCCGTGGTCGGTGTGGAGGCGGGCGTAGTCGCCGTGGGCCTCGGCGTACACGATGTCGTCGACGGAGACGAACCGGGTGATCCCGCCGAGCTCGACGGGGATCTGCTCGGGCACGGCGGGGGCGGCGGGTCCCGCCGGGGCAGGGGCGGCGGCGTGCACGAGCTCGTGGACCCGGCGGACGGCCTCGGCGAGGCGCTCGCGGCGGACGGGCTTGAGCACGTAGTCGACCGCCTTCAGGTCGAAGGCCTGGAGCGCGAAGCCCTCGTGGGCGGTGACGAAGACGACGAGCGGCGGGCGGGCGAACCCGGCGAGCAGCCTGGCCACGTCGAGTCCGGTGAGGCCGGGCATGTGGATGTCGAGGAAGACGACGTCGACGGCGTCGTCGCCGTCCGGCCCGGCCTCCAGGGCGCGCCCGATCCTGCGGAGGGCGGCGGTGGCGTCACCCGCGCCCTCGGCGGAGCGCACACGGGGGTCGGCGCGCAGCAGGTAGAGCAGCTCCCCGAGGGCGGGTTCCTCGTCGTCGACGGCCAGTACGCGCAGCATGCGGCGGAGTGTAACGGGCGGCCGCGAGCGCCTCGGCGGCGTCGGCTGCCTGAGGAGTGCCGGGGTGCCTGAGGAGTGGGGGTACTCGAGGACTGGGGGGTACTCGCGGAGTGCCGGGTCACTTGAGGAGTCTGGACAGGCGGCGGTCGGCGAGGGGTTTGCCGCCGGTCTGGCAGGTGGGGCAGTACTGGAGGGAGGAGTCGCTGAAGGAGACCTCGCGGACCGTGTCGCCGCACACGGGGCAGGGTTCGCCGGTGCGGCCGTGGACGCGCAGGCCGCTCTTCTTCTCGGCCTTGAGCTTGCCCGCGGCGAGGCCGTGGGAACGTTCGACGGCCTCGTGGAGGGTGGTCCGCATCGCCGTGTAGAGGTCGGCGGTCTCGTCCGGGGTGAGGTTCTGGGTGGGTTTGAACGGGGACATCTTCGCGGCGTGGAGGATCTCGTCGCTGTACGCGTTGCCGATGCCGGCGATGAGGCTCTGGTCGCGCAGCGCGCCCTTGATCTGGCGCCGTTCGCCGGAGAGCAGCGCGGCGAACTCCTCGGGGCCGAAGTCCTCGGCGAGCGGGTCGGGTCCCAGCCGTGCGACGCCCGGGACCTCCCCCGGGTCGTGGACCACGTACACGGCGAGGCGTTTGGTGGTGCCCGCCTCGGTGAGGTCGAAGCCGTCGCCGCCGGTGAGCGCGGTCCGCAGTGCCAGCGGGCCCTTTCCGGGCTTGGGCGGTCCCGAGGGCAGCGGGTCCTGCCAGCGGAGCCAGCCCGCGCGGGCGAGATGGAACAGGAGGTGCAGCTCGCCGGCGGGCCCCGTGGTGGTGAGGTCGAGGAACTTCCCGTGCCGTCCGACCGCGGTGACCTCGGCGCCCTCGACGGCGCTCAGGGGCGGGTCGTACGTCTTGAGGACGCTGATCGCCACGGGCAGCACGCGGGCGATCTCCTTGCCCACCAGGTGCGTGGCGAGGAACGCGCGGAGCGCTTCCACCTCGGGGAGTTCGGGCATGGTTCCACCCTGCCCGAACGGTGGCGGGGCCGCTCGCCGGACGTCGGACGCGGGACGCGCTCGGGCGTGTCCGCCGCGGGCCGGACACGGCGGTCGTCGTGTCCGCCGCCGGGCCGGACGGGGGTGGCCGCGTCCGCACGCGGGCCGGACGGGGTCTCCTGGCACGCTCCGTGCCGCGCGAGCCGCAGGGCTACGGCGTGTCCGGCGGGTCCAGGAGGTCGAGTTCGGCCGTCAGGGCGTCGGCCAGCGCGTCGAGGTCCGGGACGGCCTCTCCGTCGGCGACGAGCCCGATGTGGACCTGGCCGCCGTACGGGGACATCGCGACGGCGAGCGACTGGCCACGGGCCAGCGGGGCCATGGGGAAGAGCGCGCGGAGCGGTGCCCCGCCGAGGGAGAGCGCGGAGCGGGGCAGCGGCACCTGGGTGACCAGGAGGTCGAAGAGGAGCCGGGCGGCGCCGGAGGCGAAGGGGGCGCCGAAGCGGTGGGCGAGTGGGGGCAGTTGGTCGGCGAGCAGGGCCACGGCCCCGGCGCCCCTGAGAGGGCCCGCGGCCTTGTTGCGGTCCATGGCGCTCCGGACCGCGGCCAGCCGGGTAGCCGGGTCGGCCTCGGTGACGGGCAGGTCGACGAGGTAGCCGGAGAGGCTGTTGCCGGGGCCGGGCGGAGTGCCGGGCCTGCGCCGGGAGACGGGGACGAGGGCCCGGAGGTCGGCTCCGGGGAGCGGCAGCCCGCGCCCGTCGAACCAGCGGCGGAGGGCCCCGGCGACGACGGCGAGGAGGACGTCGTTGGCCGTGCCGCCGGTGGTGCGGCGGATCCGGTGGACCCGCTCCAGGGGCAGGGAGGCGGTGGCGATCCGGCGGGTGCCGCTGGACTCGGCGGCGAGTGCGGCGGTGGGCCGTCCGTCGAGGCGGCTGGCGCGGACGACGGAGGCGCCGACCTCGACGGCGCGGCCGAGGTCGCCGAGCCGGTCGCGGGCCATGCCGAGGAGCCGTCCGGGTCCGGGGAGCCAGGAGCGCGGGGGTACGGGGCGGGCGCGGCCGGCGGTGCGGCGACCCGCGGCGATCTCGTCGAAGATCCCGGCGCCGATGGCGACGGCGCGCATGCCGTCGGCGAGGGCGTGGTGGAGTTTCACGAGGACGGCGAAGGAACCGTCGGGTGCGCCGCTGAGCAGGTACATCTCCCAGGGCGGCAGACCGCGGGCGACGGGCCGTTCCATGAGCTCGGCGGCGAGGTGGGCGGCCTCGGCGGGGAAGTCGGCGCCGGGGAGGCTGATCTCGTGGACGTGCCGGCTGACGTCGAAGTCGGGGTCGGCGCTCCAGGCGGCGCCGCCGACGGGGAGCAGGACGTCGCGGACGCGCATCCGGAGCCGGGGGACGGCGGCGGCGCGGCGGGCGAGCAGGCCGAGGACGTCCGGCGGCTCCTGGCCGCTGCCCGTGGGGGCGGGGCCGAAGTGGGCGAGCGCCCCGAGGTGCAGGGGGTGCGCGGTCGATTCCAGGTGCCAGAAGGCCAGGTCCAGTGGTGCCAGTAGCTCGCTGCTCACGGGTGTCCTCACGTACGTGCTGCGCGGAGAGCCGGGAGCACGAAGTCAATCGCGCACCGACAGTTACGGTCAAGTACGATCAATGCACGCTCCGTGAACAGTCGTACTCCTCTGTCCACCGTCGCACCCCCGTGTGACGGGCTCAGTTCTGCACGGTGAATTCGCACCACACGCACTTGCCGCTCCCCCGCGACTCCACTCCCCAGACGTCGGAGAGCTGGTCGACGAGCAGCAGGCCGCGCCCCGACACGCCCGCCTCCCCCGCCTCGCGGCGCCGGGGCAGCGCGCTGGAGCGGTCCTCCACCTCCACCCGGAGCCGCCGTTCGGCCCCGCCGAGGATCCGCAGGGTCACGATGGCCCCGCCGTCGGTGTGCATCAGCGCGTTGGTCATCAGCTCGTCGGCGACCAGTTCGATCTCGTCGGCCCGCTCCCCGGCGCCCCAGGCCCGGACGGCGGCCCTGATCATGTGCCGGGCCGAGCTCAGCGCCTCGGGGTCGTTCTGGGCCACGTGCTGCTGGAACCGGCCCGCGCCATGGGCGGCGGTCGCGGTCTGGCGGCGCAGCAGCAGGATCGCGACGTCGTCCTCGCCGCCCCGGTCGGCGACCACGTCGCACAGGTGGTCGGCGAGCTCCTGGAGGTCGGCGGGGCCGCGCCGGACGAGGGCGGAGAGCCACTGGAGGCCTTCGTCGAGGTCGGAGCCGGGCTTCTCGACCAGACCGTCGGTGTAGAGCATCAGCGTCTGCCCGGGGTCCAGTTCCAGCGTGGTCACCGGGTAGTCGAGCCGGCCGAACTCGGCGGAGAGCCCGAGCGGCAGTCCGCCCTCCACGGGGATCCTGCGGCAGCGCCCGTCGATCTCCCGGATCAGCGGGTCGACGTGGCCGGCGCGCACCACCTGGACGACTCCGGTGCCGAGGTCGACCTCCGCGTACGTGCAGGTGGCGAAGCGTTCGGTGTCGAGTTCGTGCAGGAAGACGGAGGCGCGGGCCATCACCGTGGCCGGGGTGTGCCCCTCGGCGGCGTACGCGCGCAGCACGATCCGCAGCTGGCCCATGACGGCCGCCGCGTGGGTGTCGTGGCCCTGTACGTCCCCGATGACGGCGCCGACCCGCCCGCCGGGGAGCGCGATGACGTCGTACCAGTCGCCGCCGATGTCCCGGCCGAGCCGGGCCGAACGGTAGCGGACGGCCGTCTGGGCGCCCGGCACGTCGGGGATGCGGCGGGGCAGCATCGCCTGCTGGAGCCCCTCGGCGAGGTCGTGCTCCTGCTCGTACAGCATGGCCCGCTGGAGGCTCTGGGCGATGCTGCTGCCGAGGGCGACGAGGAGGGTCCGCTCGTCCTCGCTGAAACCGGTCTTGTCGCTGTAGAGGAGGCCGAGCGCGCCGATGGGCCGGGCCTGGGCGATGAGCGGCAGATAGACGGCGGCGGTGATGCCGAGTCCGCTGATGTGCGGCCAGAGCACCGGGAAGGAGGCCGCGAAGTCCCGGGGCGACTCGATGAACCGCGGCCGCAGGGTGCGGATCACCTCGCTCATCGGGTACGGCTCGTCCACCCGGGTGAACCGGGTGCCCGGCACGAAGGCGCCCTCGGGGCCCTCGGCGACCAGATGGATGCGGCCGGCGTCGAGGAGGCCCATGACGAGGCTCGCGGCGCCGAAGTGTTCCAGCGCGTGGGAGTCGTTGAGCAGGTCGATGACGTCCTGCACGGTCCGCGCGTAGGCGAGGGCGGCCGTGGTGCCCTCGACGACCCCGGCGCGCCGGCGCCGCCCCTCGTCGAGGCCGAGCCGGGCGGCTGACTCGCTGAGTTCGTGGGTGGCGTCCCGGACGACGCCGACGATACGGACGGGGCGGCCGGTGTCGTCACGGTGGACGATCCCCTGGGTGTGGGTCCACTGGTGCACGCCGTCGCGGCGGCGGATGCGGAAGTACGCGCCGTACTCCGCGCTGCCGTCCTTGAGCGCCTGGGCGACCAGGGTGTCGAGGCGGCGGGCCTCGTCCGGCAGGACCCGCGAGCCGAGCGAGTCGGGGCGGTCGTCGTAGTCCGCGCGGTCCAGGTCGAAGACGTCGAGAGCGGCCTCGTCCATGATCATGGTGCCGTTGGCGAGATCCCAGTCGAAGCCGCCCATCCGGAAGGCCGTGCCGAATGCGGCGAGGATCCGTGCCGTCCCGGCGCTCGCTCCGGAGCTCGCTCCCTCCAGGACGCGGCTGAGCCGCTCGGCCGCATCCCCGCCCCCGTTGCCCGCGTTCATGGGGCCACGCTAGGCGCAGCCCCGCCCGTGCGCACCATGAAGATCCGTTTCATCCCTCGAAGGTCTCGGGCTGGTCCGGGACCGGTTCGGCGGGAATGAAGTCCGGCGGCAGTTCGCCGTCCGGGACGGTCTCCTCGCCCGGGGGCACCGCGTACGGGTCGGCGGGGTCCGGCTGCACGCGGGGGTCGGCGTTCGGGTCCTGGTACGGATCCGCGTCGGGCACGGGGTGCGGGTCGGGGTCGGTGCCACCGGTCCCGGAGGCGTCGGGCAGCGGGTTCTCCGGGGCCGGGGGGACCGGGGCGGGCACCCGGGAGGGACTCTCCGGTGCGGCGGGGTCGGAGGAGGTACCGCGGTCGGGTGTGGCGCCGTCGGGCCCGGCCGGGTCGGGGGTCGTGTCGGCGAGGGCGCACGCGTCCGGGTCGCAGTCGGGTTCGACGGCGGGCTTGCGGTCCTGGGCCCCGTCGCTGCCGGTGGCCCGCTCGATCCAGCTGCGGTCGGCGTTGTTGACGATGACCAGGCTGGTGACCACGGTGGTGGTCGGCCGGACGACGATCACGCGGTCGGGGTCGAAGCCGTCCCAGGGCTCGCCCTGGTGGATGCCGTCCCGGACCGCGGCCGGGGAGCGGAGCGGGTTGCCGCAGGCGCAGCGGACGCGCGGGGAGCCGTACTGGTCGACGAGGACCGCCGTACCGGTCTGGAGGACGGACTGGAAGGCGTGGGCACGGCTCTCGCGGTAGGCGTGGTTGGTGACCCGGGTGTCCGAGCGCAGGACGACCGGGGTCAGCCCGCGCACCCAGTCGGCGACGTTGGCCTCGGGGATTCCGGCGGCGTCGGCGAAGGCCCGGGTCCTGTCGGGGTCGGCGGCGAGGAACGACACCTGCCGCTCGACGTCGCAGCTGCCCTCCGCGCGCGTGCCGCCGTAGAGGCCGGGGGTGGACCCGGTGACCTCACGGACCTGCATGCCTTCGGCCTGCGGACCCGAGGCCGGGGAGGACGTCCGTGTGGTGGCCCGGGCCGACGACTGGGTGAAGGGGTCGGGGCCCTGGTCGGCGAGCGGCTGGAGGAGGACGTCCTGCTCCGAACCGGCCGCGGCGGGCTGGGCCCCGCCCCGGGACCCCTCCCAGACGGAGGTGCACCCCGCGAGCAGGAGCGACGCGGCGACCGCGGCGACCGCGGACCGGGCCAGGGCGGCGCGGGGGGCGGGCGGGTCGGTCGCGCGGGAAGCGGTCGCGTCCGGATCGGTGGGGTCTGCCGCGCGGGGGACGGCAGGGTCGGTCGCGCGGGAAGCGGCCGGATCCGGAGCGGTCGGGTGGGTCGCGCCGGAGGCGGTGGGGGTTCTCCGCGTCCGGCAGAGGGGTGAGCGCACCTGATTCTCCCGCTTTCTCTCCCCCGGGCCACGGCGCCCGGTTCCGGCCAGTCCTTCATGTCTGTCGCAGTGCGCGGAGCCCCGCAAGCGGAGGGCCGCCGACCGTGTCGGGAGGCGCACTTGAACACGTTCAAGAAACGTTCTACGCTCGGACATGCCAGTTGAACACGTTCAAGTGGGGGGTTCACGATGACCGCACTGTCGGTCCTGGTAGGCACGGTCGTCACGGTCGGCATGTTCTGGGTGGTCCCGACGGGGCTCGCGCTCCTCGACGGCCCCCGACCACCCGGCTGGGATGCGCTCCGGCGCGCCTGGCCGCTGTTCGCCGCCCCCGGCGCGCTCGCCGTGTGGCTGCCCCGCTCCGGGCTCTCGACCGGTCTCGCCGCCGTCTACGCCCTCGCCACACTGGCCCTCGCGCTCCAGGCCCCGGCCCGGCTGTTCCTGACCCGCTCCCTCGGGCCGGGCGAGGTCGCTGTCCTCACCGCCCTGGTCGCGCCCTCCGTCGCCGGCCTCGCGCTGGTCGCTGAACGGGCCTCGTACCCGCTCTTCGGCTTCGACCTGGACATCCTGGCGCTGACCGTCCCGCACTTCCACTTCGCGGGCTTCGCCGCCGCCCTCGTCGCCGGACTCCTCTGCCGCGTCGCCGACGGCCCCACCGCCCGGTTCGCCGCGCTCAGCGTCCCCGCGGGCACCCTGCTCGTCCTGCTCGGCTACTTCGTCGACGACTGGGCCGAGCTGCTCGGCGCCGTCGTCCTCACGGCCGGCATGACGGCGGTCGCGGTCCTGACCCTGCGCGAGCGCCGCACCCTGGCGGCCGACCGCCTCACCCGGGGACTGCTCGCCGTCTCCGCCCTGGTTCTCTTCGTCACCATGCTGCTCGCGCTGAGCTGGGCACTCGGTGAGGCGACCGGCCTTCCCCACCTCGATCTGACCTGGACGGCCGCGACCCACGGCCTGGGCAACGCCCTGGGCTTCGCGGTCTGCGCCCTGCTCGCCCACCGCCGCCTCCGCTCGGACCACCCGACACCGGCGCACCTCGCCACCCCCACGGACCCCACCACCTCCACAGACCCCACCAACCCCACGGCTCTCCCGCGAACGGAGCTCCCGGCATGACCCGCCTCATGAACAGCCTGTCCCGGCCCGACCGCCCCCGCCCGACCCTCAGCTACCGCGAGGTCGCCGCCACCCGCACCCCGGACGCCCTCCCCGAGGGCTACCACCACCTGCGGTACAGCGCCGTCGTCGGCCACGGCCGGGCCGCGTTCGAGGCCGCCGGAGCCGCCGTCACCACCTGGCGGATGCACCGCGCCACCGGGGCGCGCCTCCTCGCCGACTCCGACCGCGCCGCCCCCGGCGTCACCGTCGAGGTCTCGGCGGGCCTCGGCCCGCTCCGGCTCGGCGCCCCCTGCACGGTGATCTGGACCGCGCACGAGGAACAGCGCATCGGTTTCGCCTACGGAACCCTCACCGGGCATCCGGAGTGCGGCGAGGAGTCCTTCATGGTCCATCTGGAGCCGGACGGCACGGTCCGGTTCGCGGTCACCGCGTTCAGCCGCCCCGCCGCCTGGTACACCCGGCTCGGCGGCCCCGTGATCCCCCTCCTCCAGCGGGCCTACGCACGTCAGCTGGGCCGGACCCTGCGGCGCCTCGTCAGGACGTGATCCCGGGCCGATACTGGAACCGATGGAGTGGTTCACCGCGCCCGACCACTGGCTGAGCCGGATCGTCTTCCAGCGGGGCCTCGCCGGGCTGTACTGCGTGGCGTTCCTGTCGGCGGCCCTGCAGTTCCGGGCGCTGATCGGGGAGCGCGGCATGCTCCCCGTACCGGAGTACGTGCGCGGGACCCGGCCGCGGCGCACCCCGTCGCTGTTCCACTGGCGCTACTCCGACCGCCTCTTCGCGGCCGTCGCCTGGTCCGGCGCCGCGCTCGCCCTCGCGCTGCTCGCGGGCGCCGGGGACGCGGTGCCGCTGCCGGTCTCGATGCTGCTGTGGCTGGTCCTCTGGGGGATGTACCTGTCGATCGTGAACGTGGGCCAGACCTGGTACGCCTTCGGCTGGGAGTCGCTGCTCCTGGAGACCGGGTTCCTGGCGGTCTTCCTCGGCAACGACGACACGGGGCCGCCCGTCCTCGTGCTCCTGCTGCTGCGCTGGCTGCTCTTCCGGGTCGAGTTCGGCGCCGGGCTCATCAAGATCCGCGGCGACCCGTGCTGGCGCGACCTGACCTGCCTCTACCACCATCACGAGACCCAGCCGATGCCCGGTCCGCTGAGCTGGTTCTTCCACCACCTGCCGCGCCCGCTGCACCGGGTGGAGGTGGCGGCCAACCATGTCGTCCAGCTCTTCGTGCCGTTCCTGCTGTTCACCCCGCAGCCGGTGGCGTCGATCGCGGCCGGCCTGATGATCGCGACCCAGCTGTGGCTGGTGCTCTCCGGCAACTTCGCCTGGCTGAACTGGATCACCATCGTGCTGGCCCTCTCCGTCGTGGACGCCTCCCCCGTGACCGGCGAGCACCCCCGGCCGGATCCGCCGCTCTGGTACGTGGTGCTGGTCGTCGCGGTCACCGCGTTCGTCCTGGTGCGGAGCTATCGCCCGGTGCGCAATCTGCTCTCCCGGAACCAGGCGATGAACCGCTCGTACGACCCGTACCACCTGGTCAACACGTACGGAGCGTTCGGCACGGTCGGACGGATCAGGGACGAGATCGTCGTCGAGGGCACCGACGACCCGGCGCCGCACGCGGGAACGGTCTGGCGGGAGTACGGCTTCAAGGGCAAGCCCGGCGACCCGCGCCGGCTGCCCCGGCAGTTCGCCCCGTACCATCTGCGGCTCGACTGGCTGATGTGGTTCGCGGCGCTCAGCCCGGGGTACGCGCGCGACTGGTTCGGCCCGTTCGTCGAGCGGCTGCTCGACGGCGACCGGGACACCCTGCGGCTGCTCGCGCACAATCCGTTCCCCGACGCGCCACCGACCTTCGTCCGCGCCCGGCTCTACCGCTACCGGTACACGACCTGGCGCGAACTCCGGGCGACCGGGGCCTGGTGGCACCGGACGCTCGTCCGTGAGTACCTGCCGCCGACCCGGCTGCGGGAATCGGCGCCCGGGCCCCGCTGAACGCGCCTGTGCCCCCGCCGCGAACGGACGGGGGCACCGCGGGTGAAGCAGGCGATCAGTCGATACCGGGCAGGATGTGGGGCTCGGCGAGGTCGTCCTCGTAGCCCGCGAGCCGGATCGGGGCCGCGTGGGCCCACACTTCGAGGCTCCCCAGCTCGCCGTTCCTGCGCGTCCGGTCCTTCTTGGGTTCGGCCGGTCGCGGTTCCTGCTTCGTCAGTTCTGAAGTCACCGCGCACTCCTTTGTGTCGCGTACCTGTAGGACAGATGCCGGTCGGTCGCGGTGGCGCCGTAGTCGGGCGGGACCGCAGCCTTGGTGGCAGGCCTGTCCCTGGAAGGCCGTGAGGACGGTGTGTGTCCTCGGTGGCCGACCGTGGTCATCAGACTAACCAAATGAGCACGCCCGCGCTCTACCGGGCTCCGAAGTGTGACGCAATCGGGTGAACCGAGCCGAAAGAGCGCCCCACCTGGCCGGTGAGGCGCTCTTGCCGGAACAGCGGGACCCGGTTCCTACCAGTTCGCGGGGGCGTAGTCCTTCAGGAAGCAGCCGTAGAGGTCCACACCGTCCTCGCCGCGCACGATCGGGTCGTAGACGCGGGCCGCGCCGTCGACCAGGTCGAGCGGGGCGTGGAAGCCGGCCTCGGCGAGGCGCAGCTTGTCGAAGTGCGGACGCTCGTCGGTGATCCAGCCGGTGTCGACCGAGGTCATGAGGATGCCGTCGGTCTTGAACATCTCCTCGCCACTGGTCCGCGTCACCATGTTCATCGCGGCCTTGGCGGCGTTGGTGTTCGGGTGTCCCGCGCCCTTGTAGCCGCGGCTGAACACGCCCTCCATGGCGGACACGTTCACGACGTAGGAACGGCCGCTGGCGGCCTTCTTCGCCGCCTCGGCCATCACCGGGCGCAGCTTGCTGATGAGGATGAACGGCGCCGTGTAGTTGCAGAGCTGGGTCTCCAGGAGCTCCACCGGGGAGATCTGCTCGATGCTCTGCACCCAGGTGTTGGAGTCGACGACGTCCGGCACCAGGCCGCCCGCGTCGATGGCGGTGCCGTCGAGGTGCTTGGCGATGGTGGCGTTGCCCGCGACGAGCGCGAGGTCGGCCACCTGCTGGGCCTCCACGTCGCGCACGCCGGCGGGAAGCTCGGACGACCCGACGAGCTCGCCGACCGCGCCGGAGTTGAAGGCGCCGATCACGTGGTGGGCGGGCAGCTCGCCGGCCGGCAGCGCGGCGCTCTCGCCCTCGACCAGGGCGGCGTACGCGGACGGCAGCCGGCGCACGGTCTGCGTCGCGTTGTTGATGAGGATGTCCAGCGGCCCGGCCTCGGTCATCTGGTCGGCGAGCGCCACGGCCTGGGCCGGGTCGCGCAGGTCGATGCCGACGACCTCGAGGCGGTGCATCCAGTCCGCCGAGTCCTCCATCGCCTTGAAGCGGCGGATGGCGTCCTTGGGGAAGCGGGTCGTGATGGTGGTGTGGGCGCCGTCGCGCAGCAGCCGCAGCGCGATGTACATGCCGATCTTCGCCCGGCCGCCGGTGAGCAGGGCACGCTTGCCGGTGAGGTCGGCGCGCGCCTCTCGCCTGGCCCGGTTCTCGGCGGCGCACTTCTGGCAGAGCTGGTGGTAGAAGTAGTCCACCTCGACGAACCGCGTCTTGCAGACGTAGCAGGAGCGCGGACGCTGGAGTATCCCCGCGATCCGGCCCTCCTCGGTGACGGAGGACGGCAGGATGCCCTCGGTCTCGTCGTCGATGCGCTGCGCGGAGCCGGTGGCCGTGGCCTCGGTGACCGCCTTGTCGTTGGCGGTCTTGGACGCCCGGCGCTCCTGGCGGCGGCGCTGCTTCACCGTCCGGTAGATCCCGGCGGTGGCGCGCCGGACGCGGATGGCGTCCGGGTGGTCGACGTCCAGCTTGTCGAGCTCGTCGAGGACGCCGAGGCAGACGGCCAGGCGATCGGGGTCGATACCCGGCCCGTAGTCCTGGTCTTCTTCGGTCACCGTCATGGCCTTCGGGTTCCTCGTTCGCTCGTACGTCACCGTTCGTGGGCTGTCGCCGTCCGTGGGCTCACAGGACGGCAACCCCGGCAACTTTACGGAGCGGATGGCCGCCCCTCCAAACCCGTTCGGGGGGCGTGGTCGAAGACACAGTCGCCGCAGAGTCCCGCGCCGGGGCAGCGGTAGTAGAGGCAGCAGCTGGCGCGGCGCAGCCGGGGGCCGCGGACCGTACCGGCGAGGTCGGGGTGGTCGAGGAGTCCGGAGACCAGGTCGGCGGCCCGTGCGGCGGCCTCGGGGCGGCCGTGGGCGTGCGCCCAGCGGGTCAGCTCGCGCAGGGCGCCGGCCAGGGCGGAGCCCGCGTTGCCCCAGAGCAGGCGCGGGGAGATGTGCCCGTCGCGGCGGAGGGCCTCGTGGAGCGGCACGAGGTGGGCCTCCTGGACGGCCGCGCGAATCTCCTCCACGGTTGCGGGGCGGGTCCCGGAGCCGCTCCACCACAGGTCGTCGGGAGAGGTGAGGGCCCCGTCCCAGTGCAGCTCGGCGGGGTCGAGGTCGGGGAAGCGGCCGTACAGGGCGGCGGGCCCGAGGGCGGTCGACCAGAGCCGGGCGGCCAGGCCGAGGTGGGCGACGGAGGCCCCGACGCGCCGCTCGGGGGCGCCGAGCCGGGCGGCGACCCGGTCCACGCGCGCGTGGAGGGGGCCGTCGTCGCCCGCGTACAGGCCCGCGAGCGGGCGGTGCGCCCCGCCGTTCTCCGGCGCGCCCGTGCGCAGGGCGAAGAACCCGCCCACCGATGCGCTCTCCACAAGGTCCACCCGAGCTCCCCCTCGTTCCGGTCCCGGTCGCGTGCCGAGGTCCTCCGGGCACGGATTCCGACCACCGTAACCGTTGCGCGGGGCTCTTCGGAACGGCTCGAAAAAGTCGCTTTGCACCCATTCTGACCTGCACGGGTGTACATCCACAGGCGTACGTGGGGCCCACGTACTGCGCCAGGTGTACCCGCGAAGACGTCCCCTGGTACGACGACGCGATCGGCCGGGAAGAGAGATCGTGGAAGGTATGAGTCCCCTCCTGCTGTCCGTGCTCCTGGCCCTGGTCTCGGCGGTCGCCTACGCGGCCGCGGCGATCGTGCAGGAGCGGGTCGCGGCCTCCGCCGCAGGTCCGCGCTACGCGCCGCTGCGCAGCCCGGCCTGGTGGGGGTCCGTCCTGCTCAACGGCATCGGCGCGACCCTGCACGTCGCGGCCCTCGCGTACGGGCCGCTCAGCCTGGTCCAGCCGCTGGGCGCGCTGACGATCGTGTTCGCGCTGCCCATGGCGGCGCTGTTCGTCGGCCGCAGGGCCGGATCGCGGGCCTGGCGCGGCGCGGTGATGGCCACGGTGGGTCTGGCCGGGCTGCTCAGCCTGACGAGCGGCGCCGAGGCGCGGTCCCTGACCGACGGCGACCGGTGGCTGCTCGCGGGCTGCACCTTCGCCGTGGTGGGCGCGCTGTTCGCGGCGGCCCACCTGGTGGGCAGGTCGGTGCTGCGCAGCGTCGTCCTGGCGGCCGCCGCGGGTGTCGCCTTCGGCATCGCCTCGGTCTTCACGAAATCGGTGGCGGAGGAGTGGGCGCCCGGCGCACCGCTGGCCGAGTGGACCGCGCTCCTCGTGCTCTCGGCGCTCGCCGTGACCGGGCTGCTCCTGTCGCAGGCCTCCTACCGGGGCGCGGGGCTCGCGGCGCCCCTGGCCACCGTCACGGTGGTCAACCCGGTGGTCGCGGCGGCAGTGGGCCTCACCCTGTTCGGCGAGAGCTTCCGCTACGGCACGGCGGGCACCGTCGCCGCGCTGATCAGCGGCGCGGTGGCCGCCGGCGGACTGATCCAGCTCACGATGGACCGGATGACGGCGCCGGCCGGGTCGCTCCCGGCGTCGGGTGAGGGGCGTGCGCCGGACTCCGGACCAGCGGCGGGGTCAGAGGGAGACCCCGCGCGCCCTGAGGTAGGCCAGGGGGTCGATGTCGGAGCCGTACCCGGGACCCGTCCGTACCTCGAAGTGCAGGTGCGGCCCCGAGCTGTTGCCGGTCGATCCTGAGCGGCCGATGCGCTGGCCGGCGGTGACCCGCTGGCCCTCGCGGACGGCGAGCGCGGAGAGGTGGGCGTACTGGCTGTAGCGGCCGTCGTCGTGGCGGAGCACGATCTGGTAGCCGTACGCGCCTCCCCACCCGGCGGAGACGATCCGGCCCCCGGCCACGGCCTTGACGGAGGTGCCGGTGGGCACGGGGAAGTCGACGCCGGTGTGGTAGCCGCTGGACCAGGAGGAGCCGGGCTTGCCGTAGCGGGTGCCGATGCCCGCCGAGACGGGGGCGGAGTAGCGGGCCTCCGTCGCGGCGGACGGCCGCGGCGTGGCGGCGGGCCGGGCGGCGGGCTTCGTCTTCGGCTTGGGCGCGGGCTTCGCGGCGGGCCTCGACGTCTGCTTCGGCACGGGTTTCGCGGCAGGCTTGGACACCTGCTTCACCGGCGGCTTGGACGCGGGCTTCGTGACGGGCTTGGTCACCGGCTTCGCCGCGGGCCGCTGCGCGACCGGCTTCGCGCTCGGCTCGGCGGTCGGCGGTGCGGCGGGCCGGGTGCGGGGCGCGGTGCCCGGTCCCGAGAGCTTCGGCGGGGACGTCGCGACCGAGGGCGCCTTCGTCGGGGGCTTCTTCGGGGCGGCGATGCGCAGGGTCAGGCGCTGGCCGGGATGGATGAGGTCGGGGTCGTCGCCGACGACCGGCCGGTTCGCGTCGTACAGGCGCTTCCAGCCGCCCTGGACCCGCTCGTCGCGGGCGATCTTCGACAGGGAGTCGCCGGGCGTCACCGTGTACATCTCACGGACGGTGGGGACGGCGGTCGGGCCGACGTTCCTGGCCGGCCGCTCGGATAAGGCGCGCTGCCCGGGCAGGGAGGCGGTGCTGGGCGCGTTCCCGCCGCGGGACGCCTTCGTGGTCCCCGTACCGGGAGAGACGTCCGGGCCGTCGCCGCCCCTGGCGAGGCCCGCGTCGGGGCCGCAGGACGGCCAGGCGCCGGGCCCCTGGCCCTTCAGGACCCGCTCGGCGATCGCGATCTGCTGGTCCTTGGAGGCGAGGTCGGCGCGCGGCGCGTAATGCGTGCCGCCGTAGGCCTCCCAGGTGGACTGGCTGAACTGCAGACCGCCGAAGTAGCCGTTGCCCGTGTTGATGTGCCAGTGAGAGGTCGACTCGCAGGAGGCGACCTTCTCCCAGACGTCGAGCGAGGCGGCCTCGACGGTGCCCGCGCCGATGAAGGGCAGCGCCATTCCGGCGCCCCCCGCGGTGACGGTGAGCGAGGCACGGTTGATCCGGCTCGGCTGGTGGCGGCGGTGACGTCCGCGTACGGCCATGGGCCCCCCTTGAACACAGCAACAGCCGTCCAAGTTAGGGGTGGCGCACGCTCCGTGACAAGGGATACGCCGAAGCCCAAGGCCCTTATGTCACCTTCCCGTTGACGCCGGCCGGTGACCGGCGGGCCCCGGCTGGGGCTGAGGCTCGGGTTCCGGTACGGGTCCGCCGGGCTGCGGCGCCGGGCTCGGACCGGGGTCCGGCGGGACCGGGACCGGGTTCGGCGGGGGCACCGGCGGCGGCGAGGGAACCGGCGGCGGAATGGGCGAAGGGGGCACTGGATCGGGGTACGGGTGGGTCATCACGGACCTCTCGGTCGACGGGTTCTCCCTCCCCAGGGTGGCCCGGCGGGCGCCGCGGCGCCCGCCGGATCCCGTCCTTCGGGTCAGTCGCCGGCCGCGCCGCGCGGACCGGACACCGCTTCGACGGCGGCGGCGAGCCCGAGGCGTGGACTCGCCAGGACCGGGCGTGCGGTGGTCGTCCGGTCGACGGCGTCGGCCATGTCGGCGATCCCGCCGATCGTGGAACAGGTGCGGAGCACGGCCCCGACACCGTCGGCGACGGCCGCCGCGAGCGCCGCCCCCACCGCCCCGGCGACCGCGTCGGGCCCCGCTTCCCGGGCGCGTACCAGCAGCTCCTCGTCGACGAGGTGACGCAGGACGAGCCCGGGGTGGTGCCGGTCGCGGAGCCCGTCGAAGACGGGGACGTGGACCGGCGAGGTGTGCAGCAGGGACAGGGTGCCGGTCGCGGTCACCACAGGCCCGGGCTGGCCTTCAGCTGGAGCTTCGCCGCGCGGACCACCTCGGACGGGGCGACCGGCGCCTCGTCCGGGTGACGCTCGGCCCAGACGGCGGCGTACGGGCAGAGCGGCACGACGGGTACGCCCTCACGTGCGGCGATCGCGTAGAACTCGCGCACGAGCGATCCCGCGACGCCCTTGCCCTCGTGGCCGTCCTCGACGACGGTGTGCACGGCGACGAGGGCGTGGGGCTCGACGGTGAGCACGAAGTAGACGACGACACCGACGTAGGTGTCGTCCTCGAAGGCCTCGAGGCGTCCGTTCGCGCGGTCGTCACGAATCTCCGGCTCGGCCATGGGCCGACGCTCCCTCGGTGCGGACGGGTCAGCTGTGCGCGGCGGCGGGCGCGGGCACGGCGTGCGGGCCGCGCACCGTGTCGCTCCCGGGGACGGGCGCGGACGCGTCGGTCCCCAGTTCCACGATGCGGTTGTCGCCGTCGACGTGCACGACGCGCGGCACGAAGGTCCGGGCCTCGGAGTCCTCGATCTGCGCGTAACTGATGAGGATCACGAGGTCGCCGGGGTGAACGAGGTGGGCGGCGGCGCCGTTGATCCCGATGACACCGGAACCGCGCTCGCCCTCGATGACATAGGTCTCGAGCCGGGCGCCGTTGTCGATGTCGACGATGTGCACGAGCTCACCGGGCAGAAGGTCGGCCGCCTCCATCAGATCTGCATCGACGGTGACCGAACCGACGTAGTGCAGGTCGGCCTGGGTCACGGTGGCCCGGTGGATCTTGGACTTGAACAGAGTGCGCAGCACTGTGGACTCCTCGAAGACGGCTCCCTGCCTGCTTTCTGCAGGTCAAGGGCGGTCCCGACTTTACACCGACACCCCCGTCCGATGTTTGTGAGGAACATCGCTCTAGTCAGGAGAAACGGCTTCCTACCTGGGCTTTCGCGCCGCCACCGACGCCTGTGAGGCAATCTCCCGGGACGCCCGTCGACTCATGCTGACCGGATGCTGACTTACCTGATGAAGCATCAAACATGCGGGTGACCTCTCTGCACACACGGATGACGTCCGTCCACGCACCACTGGCCTGTCGGGCACCGGCATCCCTCCGGTTCAGGGAACACGTTTCCTTTGGCCATCGGCCCGTCGACGCTCGACCGGCCCGGAAGCCGGCTCGCAGTCTCTGATCGAATGGAGCGGGGAGATATCGAGAGTGGCTGAGGATGGGCCTTGGACGGGTGACGATCGCGTAGAGGTGTTCGACCAGGGGCTTCTTGGCCGCGTAGTCGGGGTCGCGGGAGGTCTTCCAGGTCTTCGCGCGTGGAAAGGAGACGCCTTCCTCGCGGAGCAGGATGCGCAGGCCCTCCTGGCTGATGTCGTCGCCACCCTCGGCGACCAGGAAGTCGGCCAGCTTGGCGCGAGGCGCGCCTCAGTCCCGCCCTGCTTCGGCGGTGCGCAACACGTCCCGCACGTGCCCCAAGTCGCGGGCGAGCAGGAGCCGGACACCGAGGACCTCGAGCTCCTCGGCCAGGTTGTCGAGCATGCTTACGGCCCTGACGTCCACGAAGGGAATCGTCTCGGCGTCGACCACGACCGCCGTCACCTCCTTCCGGGCGGCAATCCTGCGGACCTCGGATCGGATCCGCTCGGCGTTGGCGAAGTGGATGCCGACCTCCACACGCAACACGATCAGGCCCGGGAGCCTGCGACTGTCCGCGTACTTGTCGAGCGCGGCGAAGTGTCCGTTACCGGGCAGCTGCCCCAGCTCGCTGATGACCGACCGCGAGGACCGGTGGAGCAGCAGAAGCAAGGAACGAAGCATGGAGAGACTCCCGTTCTGCCTGCCCCATTCCCGCAGGTCAAGGGGGGTCCTCGCGGCGCACAACGATTCACATGTCCGGTCAGTCGTGCCCAGGTGTTGCGAGACTCAAGCTGGCTGGTTGCCAGCTGCCCCGACGAATCAACAGTGCAGATGCTTTGCCGGCCGAAGTGGTGGGGCCCGCTTGCCGACGAGCGTCGCACCGACGGAGGTTCCGTACGAGCCGGGCCCGATTCTCGTGAAAAAACGGGCCGGGAAGTCGTGCGGCTGAGCCGCCGCGCAGGGGGCGGCCTCAGCGCGCCTCAGAGAGGGCGTCCCGCTCGCCTCCATCGGCACTCATCCTGGGTACGGGTCACGACCATGGCCCGCTCCGGCTGACGCGATCGCCTCGCCCCCGCACCCACGGCGCCACCGAGCGCACCGTGGTCCCACCCCCTTCGGTCGGACCGATACCGTCGGGGCTTCCCTGTTCCGGTCAGCGGTCCTCAGGTATCTCGGACGTCACGCCGGGTGACCTCGCCATAGTGGGCTTGACACGGGTTACAGATCGTCCGGAGTGCCGTCGACAGCCGGGCCACAACCCTCGGGAAGATTGGCCACGATCAACTCGTACGCCTCCTCCGCGGTCCCGACCACGCCGACGAGCGTGCGGTCGGACTCGCGCCGTACGCGGTAGCCGCCGGCGACTTGCGGGAAGGCCGTCGGCACGTCGTGTGTCCACGGGTACTGTGTGCACCGGCTCAAGTAGAGGACGCCGTGGCCGATCATGGGGAACAGCTCGCGCAGGGCCGGATGGCCGTAGGCGGTGCGGGGCACGATCGGGTCGACACGTTCCGGGCCGTAGGCCAGGACGGTCGCCCATTCCGCGGCCACGAGGTCTTGTGCGTTCTGGGGCTTCTCGTCTTCGGTCATCAGTCGGTGTTCCTCAGATAGTCGGGGAGTTCGCTCCTCAGATTTTCCGGAAGTCTGGACAGGTCCGGCATGATCTCCGGAATGTCGGGCCGGGGAACCTTGATCTCCTTGTACCCCCCGTTCCCTTCACCGTCTTCGTCACGGGTGTACCAGTGGATGTCGTCCCACGACCGGCCGGAGCGCTGCTCCTCAGGGTCCTGCCACGCCGTGTCCCCATCGTAGTTGCGCACCGCGTAGGCCACTTCACTCATCTCCCACGCGGTTCCGTCACCGCGCCGAGGATAGTTGGCCTCGTGTCGGCTGTTGAACTGGGATCCGTGCTGCGCCGCTGTCTGGAACGCGTCCACGATGTCCTCGGGAGTGCTCCAGTTGCCCACCTGACCGCGACTGTTCGGCATTCCGTCCAGAGTGATGGAAAGGGTGGTGTTGCGGTCTCCGACGGCGCCCATCACGTTCGTCATCCAGACCGGGCCTCCGGCCTCCTCACCGGCGTAGTCGGGCCCGTTGTACGTGTGTGCGCCCGCGTCGCTGCCACGACGCTCGTCGTAGCCCGGCTCCGCCGGGTCGTTGCGAAGGAACCGCGCCAGCGACTCCGACGGGTGGTTCGGCGGCACGTCCACCCCGAGGACCACGCTGTGCCGGGGCTGGTCCGCGCCCCGGTGGGGGCAGCCCGCCAGACCCAGGGGATCGATCCAGGTCGTCGGGTTGTCCACGTACGCGACCGCGTTGGGCGCCGGGGCCAGGCCCAGAGGGTCCGTCGAGACGTAGCGGCCGGAGTCCGGGTCGTAGTGGCGGTGGCGGTTGTAGTGGAGGCCGGACTCCGGGTCGAAGTACTGGCCCGGGAAGCGGAGCGGCGTGTACGCCGTCGCGCCGCGCTTCCAGCTGGTGGTGCCCCAGAGCGTCGACCGGGTGCGCCAGGCGACCTCGCCCTGCTCGTCGACGAGTTCACGCGGGGTGCCGATCAGGTCGGTGACGACGGCGAAGAAGCGGCGGTCGACCTCGGACTGGTCCAGGAGCCGCCGTTCGACCTGGGTGATCGGCTTCGCTCCGTCGTAATCCCAGGTGAGGACGACGGACTCGGCGGAGTCGGGCGACCCGCTGGCCTGTTCGCAGAGGAGGTCTCCGTCCCAGGTGAAGCGCGTCTCCTCGGCGATCGACACGCCGTCCGCCGCCAGGCGCCGCTTCGCGACCCGGCGCCCCATCGCGTCGTAGAGGTACCGCCAGCGTGTTCCGTCCGGGGTGGTGACCGACACGAGCCGGTCCTCGGCGTCCCATCCGTAGCGCCACGTGTCCGGCTTCCGGGAGAGACGGGCCTTCTGCCGGAGGACGACCCGGCCCTGGGCGTCGTGCTCGTAGCGGATCCGGCCCGCCCGGGTGATACGGGTACCGGTGTACTCGCGCGAGCCGGTGGCGACGTCGCTGCCCGGCCAGTCCGCCTCGGTCTGGTTTCCGGCCTCGTCATAGGCGTACCGCTCGCTCCAGCCCTCCGCGGTCACGCCGGTGACGCGGCCCGCCGGGGTCAGCTCCAGGTGCCGGCGGCCCGCGAGCCGATCGTCGACGGACGTCAGATGGCCGTCGGGGCGGTAGGTGTACGCGCGCTGCTGGACGATACGGTCCCCCGCGCCGCGTACCCGCTGGTCGGTCGGGCGGCCCAGCGCGTCGTAGGCGTACTCGATGGCCAGGGTGTCCCCGATCCGGCGGGTGATCTCACGGCCCGCCTCGTCGAACTCGAAGACCACCCGGTGCCCCGAGACGTTCAGTTCAGCCTGCAGGTCCACCGGGAAGGACCATGCGCTGACGGCCCCTGAGGGGGTGGTGCGGCGAACTCGGCGACCGGACTCGTCGTAGGAATGGGTGAGTTGCCGGCCGTCACAGGTCTCCCGCAGGACGCGGCCGGACGGGTCCCGCACGTACGACAGCTCGGCGTCGGGACCGATCGCGCTCGCCAGGAAGCCGTGGACGTCGTAGCCGAAGCGGGTGACGACGCCCTCGGCGTCCTTGGCGACCACACGGCCCGCCGCGTCCCGCTCGTAGCGGACCGTCTGTCCGAGACCGTTCGTCCGGGAGGCGAGGCGGCCCAGCGCGTCATGGGCGTAGGTCAGCGTGCGGCCGTCGAAATCCGTCTCCGACGTGAGACGGCCGACCGGGTCGTACGTGTAGGTCCACGTGAGCCCCTGGGGGTTGGTGACCCCCGCGAGGCGCAGCTCCGTGTCGTGCGCGAACTCGTGCCGCGCGCCGTCCGGTGTGGTGCGGGCGGCGACCATGTCGAAGTGGGTGTACTCGAACCGTGTCTCGCCGCCGAGCGCGTCGGTGTGGACCAGACAGTTGCCCTCGCCGTCGTAGGTCCACGACTGCTGGGAGCCGTCCGGGGCTGTGTGCCGGAGGAGCTTGCCCTCGACGCTCCACTCCAGTGCGGTGGTGTTGCCCCGCGCGTCGGTGATGCGGACGGCGCGGCCGAACGCGTCGCGGGTGTAGCGGGTGACCGCTCCCCGCGGACCGCGGGCGGTCAGCGGGAGACCCGCGGGGTCACAGCGCAGCCGGTCCAGCGCGCCGAGGGAATCGTCGATCCCTACGAGGTGGCCCGAGGCATCGTGGGCGAGCCGGGTCGTGGAGCCGTCCGGGCGGGTGAAGAGCGTCGGGTTGCCGTGCTCGTCGTACTCCTGCCGGGAGGTGGCGCCGCCGGGGCCGGTGACGGAGACGAGCTGGTTCCGCTCGTTGTACGTGACCTCGGCCGTGGAGCCGTCCGGATGAGTGACCCTGGTGAGATTGCCGTGCTCGTCGTAGGTGTGGTCCGTGGTCCGACCGAGCGCGTCGGTCCGGGAGAGCAACCGGTCGTAGCTGTCCCACACCTTGTAGCTGGTGCGTCCGAGCGGATCCGTCTCCGCAGTCACCTGGAGGCGGTCGTTGAGGTGGTAGGTCTTCGTGGCGTCGAACGAGTCCGTGTAGCGGGTGATCCGGTCGCCCGTCTCGGCATGGACGTCGTAGGCGAACGTGGACGACAGGAAACCGTCGGGGCCGACTGTCCGGACGACTCGGCCTGCGCTGTCGTAGACGTAACGGAACGTCGAGTCGTTGCGGTCGGTCCAGGAAACGATCCGGGCGTCCGCGTCGTAGGTGAAGCGAAGCGGCAGCCCGGAGGAGTTGGTGACGGCGTCCAGGTTGCCCTGCCCGTCGTAGCCATAGCGCATGACGGTGACCGGGCCGTCGGGCGTGCGCAGCGCCAGTTCCCGTACGCGGGCGTCCTGGACGGCGAGCGTGACCAGATAGCCGCCGTCGTGGGCAACGGCCGTCGGGGCGCCGTCGGGCAGACGGGTGACGACGATCCGGTTCTGATGGCGGTCGGCGATCCCGGTGAGCCAGTACGCCGACGATGCCCGGTACGGGCCTCCAGTGAAGAAGCGGGTCAGGCCGGAGTGAGGGTCCGTGATCCGGTACGTCGTCTCGGCGTTCTGCTCCCCGCCGTGGACGAGGGGCAGCCGCGCACCCTCCAGGGGCAGGACGCCTTCGGTGTCGTCCGGCTGCGGCAGCCGCGGGTAGATCAGGAGGGAACCGTCCTCGCGGGCCCAGACCGCACCACCACCCACCGGGTCGAGCTCGATCCGCTCGTCCAGGGTCGAAGCCCAACTGCGCCCGAACCACTGGCCGTAGCGGTACTCCGAAAGGTGTGTCCGACGCAGGGTCAGCGGCAGGGTGCCGGGCAGGGCCAGGTCGGTCTGGGGGAGCGTCATCTCGCCGGTGGCAACGTCGACCGGGTCGTTCTCGCAGGTCTTCCTCTCCAGCGCGATGCCGTTGCGGCGAGGATCGTCCTTCGCGTCATGGAGGGAGTTCGGCCTGGTGTGGGTGGAGTCCCGCCCGCCGGGGCGGGAGCCGGAACCGGCGGAGCCACCGTCAGGCACGACGTCCGGGCCCTTGCGCTGCCTGACGAACCGGTCCTTGAGGTCCTGGTCGGTCTTCTTCTGATTCTGGGATATCTCCTTGACCGCTTTCGGCAGTCTCGTGCCGAGATGGTCACCCATCTCCTTCGTGGCCTTTCCCAGGGCTTCCATCGCCTTGTCGACCACGGGGTCCAAGGCGCCGGCGATGTCGTCCCTGCCACGGGTCCGGCTGTGGTGAGATCTGGCCTTCGTCAGCTTGCCCGCGGTCTTGCCGTGGATGCCGACGCTGACCAGGTTCAGCTGGGTGCCGGCGCGGTCGTGTTCGGCGTGCTCGATGTGCACGCCCTTTCCGGCGCCGCCCGCAGAGCCGCCCGAGGTGCCGGCTGAAGCGAGGTGCAGGGCGTCCTTGGCTCCCGCCACGCCCTCGTTGAAGCCGTCCTTGCCGGCCTGGCCGACCTGGTTCACGTCCACGCCGTCCTGGAGACCGAGCGCGTCCGCCCCGAGCTGGACCACCAGATCCGCGGCCATGTTCTCCAGAGCGGCGACCGCCGGTTCGGTCATCGCGGAGACGATGTAGGCGACGACCTCCGCCAGGCACTCCTTGATGACCTTGCGGAGGGCCTGCTGGGCGGCCCCGATCGCGACGCCCCCGATGAGCATGGACAGCCCGCCGGTGACCGGGATCAGGGCGATCGAGACGCCTGCCTTGCCGGCCAGCACACCCAGATGACCGAGTGCCACGTACTTCATCGCTTCTATCGCCATGGCGGCGTTGTCCAGGGCACCCGCAATGGTGCGGGCGGCTCCGGCGATGTCCTTGATGTGCTTGTCCTTGACCTTGCCCCAATGGCCGTTGACCGCGTCGATGGCCTCGCCGTGGCCGGACGACAGCAAACGTTGCACATGTTGGTTCGCAAGCTGACCGTCGTCTTCGATGTCCTCGGCGAACTCCCTCAGCGCGTCCGCCATGTCCCGATAGGCGTCCTCGTCGACGTTCGGCCAGTTGACACCAATGACGTCAAGTAGAGTGTCGGCCCAATCGGGCACAGTTACAGCCACAGCTCGAAGTCCCCCGCACAAAGCGCCATTCACTGAACGCAAGTGCGAAGACACTCTCACGGTGACGGTGAGTCAATCAACCGCGATCGACTGCGGGGCCCAACCGGAGCCCATGCTGACCGCTTGCTCACCTGGACCGCAGCGCATCGCTCCAACCTGTGCGCCCCACGCCGATGCCCGCCGCAGCACTCACCAGGTCAGCAAGTCGGGACGACTCCGCACCCGTTGCTGACCAACTGCTGCCCTGAGACGTTCCATCGGACCTCTGAACTGCGGGGACACCCAAACGTTAGATCTTGGACTCGAACCGGCGGCACGCTACGGCCCCGACCTGGAGAGTCTGGGGAGTCTTCGGTCGGACCACGATCAGACGTCCGTGGTCAGCGAGGAGCTTGATGCGGCGGGAACGGCTTGAGTATGGCCCTGCGCTGCAGCTCCCTGATGTGCTCTGCCGCGCGACGTGGTGCTTCACCGCCGGTCACCAGCACACCCGCCTCCATGTTTCGCCGAGCACCGGACTCGGTCAGGTTGGCACTGCCGAGCAGGAGAGTGCGACGGTCGGCGACCGCGAGCTTGGCGTGCTGGCGCGAGCGGCCCCGATCGACCGGGTCCCGTGCCCAGACCCACAGCAGCAGACCAGGCACGGATGCGAATGCTTCGGCCGGTTCCCTTCCCGACAGCAGACCGCCGGCGCCGGCGCCGGCCAGGGTTTCGACCACAATGTGCGTCTGGACCCCCCTGTCCGCGGCCGCTGTGAGGGCCTTCGTCAGGGCAGGATACGGGCGAGCCGCGTACGTCATGGCCAGAAGTTCTTGCTGCGCCTCGTTGATGACCTCGACCAGTACCTGGGCCGTGGCACGCACCGGTACGCCCGGTGTCGAGGGGCCGCTCCATACGGTACGCACCTGGACCGCGTCCCTTGTGTGCCGCCGGGCAGCGACGTATCCCCGCAGATACGCGGCCGCCTCTGAGGCAGGCACCGCGTCCGACTCCATGGCCGCGTACAGCTTCGCGACGGCCTCGCTGACCCACGGTGTCGCCAGCTCGATCAGAATCCTCTCCCTGGTGCGTCCCCGCGCCAGCAGGCCGGCGAGGTCCTTGCTGCGCGAGAGGCCGAGGGTCTCGACGGCTGCCTCGGCAGCGTCTTCGAATGCCGGTCGGCTCACGGCAGCAGACCGACAGGCGTCATGACTGGATCCTGGTCCTCGTTCAGCGGAACGAGGAACCGGCGGTCCAGAAACCGATTTCCGCGTTCGCATGTGGTTTCCGAGACGAACAGGCAGCCGTGGCATGCCGCCCCGTGCAGGAAGTCGGCCGGGTCATGCGGCAGGCGTTCGGCGCACAGCGGATCGGCCGAGCAGTGGCGAGCGTCTGCCAATGCCCGGCGTACGATCCGGTCGAAGTCCCGTTCCTCGGCCAGGGACACCAGACCTCCCAAGGTGCCATCGGAGTCCGGGACCGCGGTGTGGATGAGGATGCCCGTTCTCGGGTTCCGCTCGTCCCCGGCGTAGATCCGCTCCGCGAGCGAGGCGGAGTTGTAGCCGCATTCGAGGGCGAGGCGGAGTTGTAGCCGCATTCGAGGGCGAGGCGGAGTTGTAGCCGCATTCGAGGGCGATGGTCCGGATCAGCAGATGGGAGAGCGTGTGAAGAGCGATGTACCGTGCCCCGGGCCAGCCGTAGTAGGGGTCGAAGTCACTGGTCTTGCGGTCCGACTTCCGGTTGGCTCGGAACCGTACGTATGCCTCTCTGTGTGCCTCCATCTGCGGTGATTTGTCCATACGGGCGATCCACTCGGCCATCACTCCGTCCTGCAGGCGCAGGAAAATCGGGGCAGGTTGCGCCTGCCTCGTTCGCCCACGGCCTCCCGGATGTTGCGTTTCGCGCGTCGCCGGAGTGGCTCGAGCCTTCAAGGCGTGGGTCCACGAAGGACCGCCGATGGCCCTGGGCCCTCAGCTCTACATCCTGCGGGTGGATCCGGAGCGGCTGGAAGCCCACTTCCTCGCCGGCTGTCTCTACGCGCCGACGAACGGCCGCCAGGCAGGCACCCACGCTTCCAGTTCGTCCAGGGTCGACATCAGGCGCCTCCAGGTGCTCCAGCTTCCCTTGGAGAAGCAAATGGCATATGCAGAGACGTTCCGCCACCTCAGGGCCTTCGAAGCGCTACTCACTGCAGCCGACATTTCGGGCAAGGGGTTGGCGAGCGACATGAGTGATCGGCTCGCGGCAGGCGGGCTGACCACCTGACCCGCTCCACCGAGCCTGGGACTGTTTACTTATCCCGTTCTACGGAACTCGGACCTGTGAGTTCGCTCCCGTTCAGCGCGGACATGTGCGGAATCGAGGACGGCGCGTGAGATGTGGCGGAGGCCGACGTCCCATGACCGCATCGGACGCGTCCTAAGTTCGTGATCAAACACCGCGTCTGCGCAGCGAAGGGTCGCCAGAAACACGACATGAACGAACGCCGGCAAGCATGGGCCCGGAACAAGCTAAGGGGCTGATGCTGACCAATTGCTGACCAAGCATCCGACGTCACGAAGCTGACCTGCGGAAACCTCCAGATGTCAGATCTTGGACTTGAACATGATGCGAAGCATGCGGAAACTCCAGATATGTCTGCTCCCTGCCTGCGTGTTCAGGTCAAGGGCGGTCTTCGGAGCGTACAACGATTCGCATATTCGGTCAGCTGCCCTCAGGTTTTTCAGGACTCATGCTGACCAATTGCTGGCTTTCCTATCTCATCATCAGGTGCTGGCGGAAGGGCATGCCCACTCGCCCGAACCCCACCACGACGACTTCACCAGCCTACGCAGCGCTCCCCCTCGGTATGCGCATTGAAGCGTGCACGGACGGCAGCCCGGTACCGGAGCGAGGACACCGATACGGAGTGATCCGGGGCGGCCCTGACGGCCTTTGGCCTTCCGCTGCCGGCCTGCCGCAGGGCGACCACGCCAGCGCCACGGTCCGGTTGCGACATGTCGGGTAGGCACGGCGCCGCTCGGGGGAGACCCGCGGCGACGAGTCGCTCCTGAACTCCCGTCCAGGACCGGTAACGCTCACGCGCGGGTCGCCGGGGCGGCGGCTGAAGCCAGCAGGGACGGCACGCGGCCTGTCATGAGGAGCCGGGTGAGCCGAACCCCGTCAGCAACGCCTCCGTATGAGGCGCGCCGCTCTCCTCCACCAGCTCGGCCACCGTCTGCGGCGTCCTTACCGGGGCGAGCAGGACGTCTCCGTCGCGGTGGAGAACCCCGTACACCCCCGGCCTCGGCAGGCTGTTGTACGCCCAGGGAGCGGAGAAGTAATAGGCGCCCGTGTCGTGCAGCACCACCAGGTCGCCTTCCGAGAGTTCCGGCAGCAGGCGTGCGTGTGCCACCACGTCCCCGGCGAAACAGAGCGGGCCCGCGATGTCCTGCGGCACCACGGGAGTCGTCTTCGGCAGGCCGTCCGGCCCATGGGCGGTGATCCTCACCGGCCAGGCATCGGGCATGAACACGGTACGGACGGCCACCTGCGCTCCGGCGTGGGTGAGTGCGATCCTCCGGCCGCCCGACTCCTTGACGTACTCGACCACCGCCGCGGTGAAGCCGTTCTTGGCGAGCAGCGAGCGGCCGAACTCCGTGACCACCTCGTAGCGGCCGTCCAGCAGGGCCGGTTCGGTGTCGGTGAGGGCCTGGACGTAGTCCTGGTACGTCGGCGTGACCGTGTCGTCGGAGAAGTTGACCGGCAGCCCTCCCCCCAGGTCCAGGCTGGTGATCTGACGCCTGCCCACGTACTCGTCGATCTCCTCGGCAAGCCGGTGCAGCGCGGCGAGGCCCGTCGCGATCAGGGGCAGCGGGCAACCCTGCGAGCCGACGTGGGCATGGAGGCGGGTGAGCCAGGGGCGCTGCCGGAAGGCTTCGCGTACGCGTGCGCGGGCTCCGGGGTCGTCCAGGGCGACCCCGAACTTGGAGTGCGGCGTCGCCGTGCTCATCGCCGCGATGGTGCCGCCCCCGACCTGCGGGTTGACGCGAAGGCCGATGACGGACCGGGAACCGTCGGGACGCAGGGCGTCGATGCGGTCGAGTTCGGCGAGGTTGTCCGCGTTCAGCGCGATTCCCAAGGTGAGCGCCTCCCGGATCTCGGCGCGGGTCTTGGCCGGGGAGTCCAGGACGATGTGCTCGGGTGCGAACCCCGCGGCCAGCGCCAGCCGGGTCTCCCCCGGGCTCGCCACCTCGCAGCCCATTCCGGCGTCCGCGAGGAGCCTCAGCACCGGAACGAGTGGACACGCCTTGACCGCGAAGGCGTGCAGGACGGCCGGCACATGGGCGAAAGCCTCGTGGAGTGCGGTGACGCTGTCACGGACGCCCTGGACGTCGATGAAGCCGGCGACCGGTTGGTCCTGGCCCAGGACGCCTGCGCGCGTCGCCCGTCCGAGTGCGGCCCGGAGCTTCTCTTGGTGCAGCATGTGTCTTTCCCTCGCTTCCCTCGGGTGCGGCGCCGATCACCAGGTGGGCGGACAGGGGGGCGTCCCCCTGACGCGCTCCGGTCGGAGGTTCCCGGGTTCCTCGTCCTGCCGTGCGAGGCCGTTCCGAAACGGCGTGCGCCGGAGGCCGGTCACTCGACGTCCAGTCGCAGTACGTCGTCGATCGTCTCCCTCCGTACGACGACGCGTGCCGTGCCGTCGCGCACGGCGACGACGGGCGGACGAGGCTGGCAGTTGTAGTTGTTGGCCATGGAGCGGTGGTAGGCACCGGACGCGGGAACGGCGAGGAGATCCCCGATGACGAGATCGGCCGGCAGTCGCGCGGAGTCCACGACGATGTCCCCGGACTCGCAGTGCCGGCCGCAGACGGTGACCGTCTCGACGGCGCTCCCCGTCGTGGTCCGGTTTGCGCGGGAAGCCGTGTAGGAGGCGTCGTACAGGGCGGGACGCATGTTGTCGCTCAGACCGCCGTCGACGGACACCCACGTCCGCAGTCCGGGCTGGCGCTTGATCGTGCCCACGGTGTAGAGCGTCACCGTGGTGGGCCCCGCGATCGCCCGCCCGGGCTCGACGGCCAGCCTCGGCATGGGGATTCCGGCCTCGGCACACGCCTTGCGGACCCGGTCCATGACGACAGGGGCGAGGTCACACACGTCCAGGGGCCTGTCGTCGGGAAGGTAGGCGATGCCCAGCCCTCCTCCCAGGTCGAGTCGCCGCAGCAGCACTCCGTGGGTGCGTGCGGTGTCGGCCATCAGGCCGACGAGCCGGTCGGCGGCCTCCTCGAAGACGTCGGGGCGCAGGATCTGCGAGCCGAGATGGCTGTGCAGGCCCACGAGTTCCAGACCGGGCGTCCTCAGGACCTGGGATATCGCGCGGTGGGCGCTTCCGGTGGACAGCGAGAAGCCGAACTTCTGGTCGTCGGTGCCGGTGGTGACGTACGCGTGCGTGTGTGCCTCCACGCCCGGCGTCACCCGGATGAGGACCTGCTGGCGCACGCCGTGCTGTGCTGCGACGGCCGACAGCCTCGCCATCTCGTCGACGGAGTCGATGACGATCAGCGAGACGCCGTAGGTGACGGCCTCGGCGAGTTCGGCAGTCGACTTGTTGTTGCCGTGGAAGATCACGGCGGCCCCCGGGACCCCCGCACGCCGGGCCGTGCGCAGCTCACCGGCGGAGCACACGTCGATTCCCAGGCCCTCTTCCCTGAGCCACCCGGCGACCTGGTGACAGAGGAACGCCTTGCCGGCGTAGAAGACGTCGTGACCGGTGAAGGCGTCACGCCAGGACCGGCAGCGCCTTCGGAAGTCCTCCTCGTCGAGAATGAAGGCGGGGGTGCCGAACTCCCCGGCGAGGTCGCTCAGGAGCACGCCGCCGATCTTCAGGCCTTCGGTGCCGCTCGTGGTCGTGGCGGGCCACAGGTGATGAGGAACGTGCATGGTGGTTCGCCCTTCGAACTGGCATTTCAGTAGGTGGTCAGGAACCGGTGAAGTACGCGGACGCCGAAGTCGAGGCCGGTCAGCGGCACCCGCTCGTCCACTCCGTGGAACATGCCGAAGTAGTGCAGGTGGGGGTCGAGCAGGAGGGGCGTGAACCCGTAGGTGCTGATCCCGATCCTCGCGAAGGCCTTGGCGTCGGTGCCTCCGGACTGGATGAACGGCACTGGATGCGCATGGGGGTCCTGGCTGCGGAGCGCTTCGGCCATCGCGGCGAAGGCAGGCCCCTCATGGTCGGCCCCGACCGCCTCTTCGCAGTTGATGAACTCTCTTGTCACCTTCGGGCCGAGGAGCCGGTCGACGGTCTCCAGGAAGGCGTCCTGTGCGCCGGGAAGGAATCTGCCGTCGACTTCCGCGTGGGCGCGTGAGGGGATGACGTTGACCTTGCGGCCGGCTTTCAGGACGGTGGGATTGGCCGTGTTGCGGAGGGTGCAGTCGAACAGCTCTCCCAGCTGTCCGAGGCGGCCCGCCTCTTCCTCCAGCCGGGTGCGGTCGATCCGGAACCCGAGCGTTCGGTCGAGGGCGTCCAGCAGGGTGCGGACGGCCGGAGTGAAACTGGTGGGCCATCGGTGGGCGGTGAGTCGCGAGAGGGCGTGGACGAGTTCTGCCACGGCGTTGTCCTCTCCGGGGCCCGAGCCGTGCCCTGCCGTGCCCTGTGCGGTGAGCCGCATCCACGCGGTGCCGCGCTCTCCGACGGCGATGGGGTACACGCGCGCATCCGGGCCGGCATGCGTCGGCCTCGTGGTGATCGAGAAGCCGCCGGACTCGCTGATCGCCTCCTGCACGTCGGCGAAGTGGTCCCTGTGCTCCCTCACGACGTGCCGGGATCCGTGTTCTCCGGTCGCCTCTTCGTCCGCGAGGAAGGCGAGGACCAGGTCGCGGCGGGGCCGGTGCCCTGTGCGGGCCCAGGCGCGCACGAGGGAGAGGGTCATGGCGACGGTCCCTTTCATGTCGACCGCGCCGCGTCCCCACAGGCAGCCGTGGCGGAGGTCTCCGGAAAGGGGGTGGAGTGCCCACTCACCGGGTTCGGCGGGCACCGCGTCGAGGTGCCCGTGCACGAGCAGGGGAGGGAGACGGGGGTCCTGCCCCGCGACCCGGGCGAGGACACTGGTGCGGCGATGTCTCGGTTCGGTGAGGGTGGTGGAGACACCGGCCTGTTCCAGGGCTTCGGCGACGTACTCGGCGGCCTGCCGCTCGCCGGGTCCTGTTCCGTCCCCTTCGTTGGTGGAGTCGATGCGCAGAAGGTCCGAGCACAGTTCGGCGACGTCGGTCGTGTAGCCGTCGTGCAGGCCGTGCGGTGGAGCGGGGATCACGAGGTTCTCCACGGAAGGTCGGGACGGGGAGGGGAAGAGAAGGGAGGCGTCGGTGGTCAGTCGAAGTGGTCTTCCATCGCGGCGCCCGCGACGGAGGTGCACACCTTGAAGGTTCTGGCCGCCGTGGTCGCGTCGGGTGCCGTGAAGGCGATGCCTCGCGGGCCGTTGGGTTCGACGGTCGGAACGGCGAGTACCGCCGCGGCCAGATGGGGCGCGTGGAAGTCGAGTTCGAAGCGGTGGAATCGTGCGGGACCGCCGCGCACGTGCGGTGTCCCTGAGTCCGGGTGCTCGCTCCGGACGCGATGCCGGCGCACGGCCTTCTTGGCCTGCGCACGCAGCAGCTCGGCACTTCGCGCGGGAGGAAGACAGATGGCGGCGTACCGGCTGACGCACTCCTTCACCGCCACGACGCGAGCCTCGGGGGCCCAGGCTCCGGCGGCCTCGCAGGTGAGGTCGTCACCGGTCACGAGAACGACGGGTACACCGTGCTCCTCGGCGATCAGAGCGTTCATGCGGCCTTCGTCGGCCGGCTCGCCGTCGATCCTGAACGCGGTCAGCCCGGTTCCGAGATAGGTGTGGGACAGGACTCCCTGCTCTCCGGCGCCCGTGTGATAGCCGAGGAGGACGACCGCGTCGGCCAGGGCGATCCCCTCCATCATGCCCAGCGGTTTATGACGGCCGGTGAGCAGGCGCGCACGGGGGTCGAGGGTCTCCAGGAGCAGGTTGCGCTGCGTGTAGTGGGCGTCGTTGACCAGGACTTCGCTCGCGCCGCCGGCGAGGAGCCCGTCGACGACGGCGTTGACGTCGCCGGTGAGAAGCGGGCGCATGCGCTCCCAGGAAGCGGTGCCGGGTTCGACGTCGTCGGGGCACGTGACGCCGGTGACGCCCTCCATGTCCGCGGAGATGAGAACACGCGTCACTGTGGGGTCCTTTCCCGCAGGGGGAGGGTGATGCGGCGCAGGGCCGTCTCGAGCACCGCGCCCGCACCGAGGGGGACGGTCAGCTGACGCCTTCCGTGACCGGCGGGCAGTCCCGCCGCCACGGGGACACCAAGGTCTGACAGGCGGTCACGCAGGAGAGCCTCCACCTGGTCCGGGGGGCCGCAGTCGGTGAAATCGCCGAGGACGACACCGACCGCGCGCCCCAGGACACCGGCGCGTCTGAGTTGGGTCAGCGCCCGGTCCAGGCGATAGGGGTCCTCACCGACGTCCTCGAGCACGAGAATGCGGCCTTCCGTATCGGGTGCGTCGGGGGTTCCGACCGATGAGGCGAGCATGGTGAGGTTTCCTCCGGCGAGGGGCCCCTCGGCCTGTCCCGGGACCAGGACGGGGCCGGTGAGGGGAAGCGAGCGCGGCAACGGCCCGAAGAGGGCCGCGTGCAGACCTTCGGCGGTGGACCTGTCTTCGTGGACCGGCCGGCAGGCGGGCATGGGGCCGTGAAGCGTCACCAGGCCGAGCCGCTCGCCGAGTGCGTGATGAAGGCACGTGATGTCACTGGAACCGACGAGGAACTTGGGACCCGCGGTCGCGAGGCGCCGGTAGTCGAGGCGGTCCGCGATGCGCTGGGTCCCGTATCCGCCCCGTGCGCACACGACCGCTCGGACCTCGGGATCGAGCCATGCCTCGGTGAGGTCTTCGAGGCGTTCGTCGTCGGTGCCGGCGAGGTAGCCACGGTGGGTGGCGAGGAGCCGGGGAGTGGTGCGCACCCTGAGGCCCCAGCTCTCCAGCAGATCCCGGGCCGCGGTCGTCTCGGGTACCTCCACCGGCCCGGCGGGGGCGACGACGGCGACGGTGTCGCCCCGCCGGAGGAGCGGAGGGTACGTGCGGTACGGCTCCGGGGCCCCTTCCGCGGCGACGCGCGACGCGGTGCCGGCCGTCATGACCGCTTCGCAGGGGCCGGGGAACCGACGGGTCCGCTCGTGCCCGTACCGGGGCGGGGAGAGGCGAAGATCCGCTCGTAGAAACGGATCTCGGCGTCGAGGGCCGCCCGGATCGTCTCGGCACGCCGCCAGCCGTGCCGCTCTCCCGGGAACTCCGCGTGCTCGTAGGGTATGCCGGCCGCTTGCAGGGCCCGGGCCATGGCGGAGGACTGCGCGGGATCCACGATGGCGTCCTCGAGGCCGTGGAGCAGCAGGGCGGGGCCGCTGGCATTTCCTGCCGCGAGGACCGGGGAGCGCTGTTCGTACAGCTCGGCACTCTGCGGCAGGGGGCCGATCAGTCCGTCCAGGTAGTGGGACTCGAAGTCATGGGTGGTGGCCGCCCAGGTGAGGGGGTCGGTGATGCCGTAGAAGGACACCGCACCGGCGAAGGTGTCCGTGTGCGTGAGCGCGGCGAGCGCGGTCCAGCCGCCCGCGCTTCCTCCCCGGATCGCCAGCCGACCGGGATCGGCGAGTCCTTCGCCCACCAGGGCTTGTGCGACGGTCACACAGTCCTGGACGTCGACGACGCCCCAGGCGCCGTACAGCCGCTCCCGGTAGGCCCGGCCGTATCCGACGGACCCTCCGTAGTCGACGGTCGCGACGCCGATGCCACGGCTGGTGAAGTAGGCGATCTCCAGGTCGCGCACCATCGGGTGGTCGCCGGTGGGACCACCGTGCACGAAGATCACCCAGGGCGGGCGTTGTCCGTCCGGCGTCGTGTGAAGGGGATGGGTGGGAGGGTACGTGTGGGCGTGCACCGGGGAGTGGTTGCTCGCGGGGTCGCCGTTCGTCGGCCTCCTCGCATCACGGTGGAAGGTCCTGGCCGTGGGACGCGGCAGCCAGGCGGGGGCGACGGACGGATTCGACGGGGAGGAGACGACTCGTGCGTCCTGGCCGTCCGCGGCACCGGCACGGGGGAGGGCCGCGGTGAAGACGCTGTAGGGGAGAACCGTGTTGGCTCCGGCGGTGGCCAGGCGGCTCGCGTCGGCGTCGATGCTCTGGACGAAGTCGGTGTAGGGCAGGTCGAGATCGGTGAGTGCGGGGAGCCCGGGCCCGGCATCGGGGTCCACGAGGGAGATCCGTCGCCCCGCACCCGTTCCGTGGACGGCTACGGCCCGGCCGTCGGGAAGCGGGGCGAACCATGAGGCGCCCGGTTTCCACAGAGCACCGCCGAACTCCTCCTCGGCGGCGGCGACGGCCCGCGCGGGGCCTTCGTGGGCGGGCACGATGTGCAGATTCCACCAGCCGTCGGGGTCGGTGACCGCCCAGAGGTTCCGGGTGTCCCTCCATTCGGCCTGAGCAACGGACTCCCTGGGGCCGCCGGCTCGGACGCTGTGGACGCCGGCGGTCCCGTCGTCCTCCAGCGGTGCGACGCACAGCTCCGTGCCGTCCCACGGCATGTTCGGATGGTTCCATCCGATCCAGGACAGGTGAAGGCCGTCCGGGGACAGCCGGGGGCACGTCATGAAGTGATGGGTCGCGGCGATCGTCCGTTCGGTGCCCGTGCTGAGGGACACGGCCACGACGGCACGTTCGACGTCGCGCACCCCGTCGCGGCGCGTCTCGCGGACGGCCCACACCTCGTCGCGCGACGGAGGCAGATAGAGGTCGCCGTAGGTGACGTTCCCGCGCGCGGACGTCAGGGGTCTGGGCGCATCGCGACCGTCCGGGTGGTGGACGTAGAGACGCCGGTCGCGCCAGTGGGTGAAGACCAGACCGTCACCGGTGGGGCGCCAGGCGCGGCCGCCGTACTCGTGAAGGCCGTTGCGGGCGTCGAATCCGGGCGGGAGGGCGTCCTCGACCGTGCCGTCCGGTTTCGCCCGTACGACGCACCGGCGGCCGGCCTCGTGCGGTCTCGGTTCGTCCCACCACACTTCGTCGCCGACCAGGGAGACCCACCCCGGCGTGCCGTCCTGGCGGGCGACGGCCGCAGCGCTGATGTCGGAGGCCCAGGCCCGGAACGCGGTGGGCGTGATCCGGGCTGCGGAGGAGTGATTCACAGGGGTTACCGCCTTGTGCCCATGCGAGGGGGCATCGGGAAGATCGTCACGGAGGGCCCTGGCCGGGATCGAGCACGGTCCGGGCCGGGCTGCGGTGTGTGTGCGTCGTCTCGGAGCGGAGTACGGGCCTGGTGCCTCGCCGCTGGTCCGTCTGCGACGCACGAGAGAGCACGCGTGCGGGGAGGGCGCTGTAGGACGGCTTCAAGCCGCGGTGCCGTGCGTCTGCGGAGTCGTTTCGCGAGATGACGCGCACGGGGCGAACCGGATGGGGAATACGCATCTCAGGGGCGCGGTGCCGGGGCGCCCTGCGGCGGCGAACAGGTGTGGACGTTCTCGTCCCGTGAACTGCGGCCGTGTGGCGGAGCCGTTCTCATGACGTACACGTTAGAGAGGCACCACGGGCTCCGGCGATCAACAAGAGGTCCCACTCCGGGAAGTGGGACACGACATTTCGTCGGTCCTGGGAGGCGAGGGAGGCGATGGCCCTCTCCGCGCTACCAGTTGGGGTCGAGACCGGGGACGTTGGCAGGGAGGGGCAGATCGAGCGGGTGTACGAGGTAGACCACTCCCCCGCCGCCGGACGCCGACAGCCATACGCGTTCGAACTCGCCGCGCGGGTAGACCCTTCGCACCTCTTCGTCGGTGGCCGACAGCGGGTCGTTGACCACCACGTCTCCCTCGGCGGTGAAGCCACAGACGATCTTGATGCTTCCGGCCGGCGAGTACCCCGCGCCCGCGAGTTCGCCGAGACGGAAGTTCTGGGCCGTCGCAACCGGTATGCCCGCGCAGATGAAGCGTTCGAGCTCGCTCAGCGAGCGCAGGCGCGTGACCATTCCGCCGAATCCGTAGCGGGCGGGATAGGCGGCGTTGAAGGCCCAGTTGCCACACCCCTTGTAGGCGTAGTCGTAGACCGCGCGGGCGGTGAAGTCGACCTGGGGTGCGGTGTCCGCAGGGTCGATCCATGCCGTCTCCCCGTCGCCCGGGCCGTGCCCGAAGTACTCGACGAGCATCGCGGTGCAGGTCGGGGCCGACCACGCTTCTCCGCCTCCGTCCCATTGCGGACTGTGTCCGGTGTGCAGTTCCTGGGAACGGCACGGGACGTCGAGGACCTTGCCCCAGGCCCCGGCGGGGCCGCTCACCGCTCGCCGGTGGCCGGGGGGCGTCGACGAGGCGGCGAGGTACAGGGCCCGCACGACGGGGCTCTCCGGGATGCCCCGGGTACGCGCGAGCCGGACCTCGAGTTCGTAGGCGAGGACGGGCCGGCCGGGAGCCGCCACGAACACGTCGACGTCCGCCGTTCCGAAGAGGCCCGTCTGGCCGGGCACGGTGGTGCGGTGCACCACCTCGTCGTCCGACGCCCAGTGCGCCATGACGTACCAGGGAGAGGCGTCTCCCTCCGCGTCGCGTACCCGGAGTCTCACCGTCAGCCGGGTGCCGGCAGGCGTGAGCGCCGTCCACGAGGGAATGAGCTCCTCGGCGGGAAAGGGCAGTTCACGCCAGCCGGTCGAGCAGGTCGCGTAGTCCCATTCGAGGGCGGCGTGGCCGTGCTGGTCCACGAAGGTCTCATCGCCTTCGACGGACTCCAGGCGCAAGGCCCCGTCCGACCACTCCGTGCCTCGGAAGGTGGCGTCGGCGAAGTGGTGGGCTTCCGACCAGCGATGCAGCACCGCCTGCGGAACGAACGGGTCGTTCCCTCGCCCACGGTTCTCGCCTGTCACGGTCTTCCTGCCGCTCTCTCGTAGCTCCGGTACGGCCCCGGGGGGGGGGGGGGGGGGGGGGGGGGGGGGAGGGGGGGGGGGGGGGGGGTGGGGGGGGGGGGGAGGGGGT
>NZ_JBVHZJ010000041.1:61649-74656 GCF_055574655.1 Streptomyces sp. NPDC029956
TCCCCCTGTGTCCCCCCCCCCCCCTCCCCTTCCCCCCCCCCCCTCCCCCCCCCTCCCCCCCCCCCCCCCCCCCCCGTCCCCGCCCCGGGGCCACATGGTAACGGCCTGGCGTTCCCGAATCGGAGCCCCGTGCCACTCCAGGCCCCGCCCGTGATCAGTCCGGTACGCGAGGCAGCCTGGCGGCAGACGTGAGGACCACGTCGTCCGCCCTGACGAACATGATGCGGTGGCCGTACTGCACCTGGTGGTACCTGAGCGCGCCACGGACCACGGTGTGGCCTGCGAGCTCGAAGGTCTTGGAGTGGTAGTACTCACCGTTCACCGTCTGGCCGACGCTGTAGAGCTGTCCCGGTCGAAGCTCGTACTGCAGCGGCACGAGGGGCTGGACGGGGATGTCGTCGGGATACGCCTCGGGCTCCGGGTAGGCGCGCCCGTAGAGCGGCGCGCTGTCGAGTCCGGGGCGCAGCCGCGCCACCAGCCCCTTGGCGGGCAACGTCTTCGCGCGTCGGGGGTCGTCCTTGAACCAGCCCTTCTGCCCGAGGTACCACAGGGCTGTCCAGTCGCCGCGGCGCTCGGCGACCACGTACTTCTGCCCCGTGCTCACACGGGCGGCGTGGTTGTAGACGGACCAGGTGCCGGGAGAGGGACGGATGCCGGTGTCGGTGACCAGGGGGGCGTCGTCCCGGGGTTCCGTGCGCAGTGTGAGGGAGGCCGATCCGTGTACGGGGCAGAGGTCGGCCGGCGTCGCTCCGCAGTAGTACGGCTCGGTGTTCGTGCCGTAGTCCGGGTGGATGGTCACCAGGGGCGAGCCGGCCCTGCCCCGCGCCTTGAACGGCTTGCCCAGAAGGTCGAAGTAGTGGTCCCAGTCCCAGTAGGGTCCGGGGTCCTGGTGCATGCCGGCGACGTTCGCGGGCACGGTGCCCGGTACGTTGTCATGCCCGATGACGTGCGCCCGGTCCAGGGGGACGCGGTACTTCTCGGCCAGGTGGCGGACGAGGCGGGCCGACGTCCGGTACATCGCCTCGGTGTACCACTGGCCTCCCTGGGCCAGGAAGCCCTCGTGCTCCAGCCCGACGGCCTTGGAGTTGACGTACCAGTTGCCGGCGTGCCACCCGACGTCCTTGGCGCGCAGGTGGTTGGCGATGTGGCCGTCCGCGGAGCGGAGGCTGTAGTGCCAGGACACGTAGGTGGGGTCCTGGACCAGCTTGAGGGTGGTGTCCCAGGTGGCTTCGGTGTCGTGGATGACGATGTAGTCGATGGCCTGGTTGTACGGACGGTCGGAGAGGTCGTGGTTGCCGAAGTCGCCCGGTTCCTCCGACAGCTTCCGGTAGGGGGCGGGCGTCCATTCACAGCCCAGGTCGCGAGGGCATTCGGCCCCCGGGACCGTGGCTCTCAGTTCCAGCCTCTCCAGCTGCCGGGTCACCGGCCGGACGGACGCGGGCGGTAGGGTGACGACGGTTCCGTCGTCGACCTGTCGGGACTCACCCGTGTTGATCAGCGAGAAGACGTCGTCGGCGAATCGGCGTGCCGCAGCGGCCTCGGTGGCGCCCGAGTAGGCGGCGACCGCCGCGTACCACTGCGCCGGGTCGGGGCTCAGGGGCAGGCCCGCGGCTCGCTGGTGGGCCGCGAGGAGCGCGGCTCCGCCCTCGATGTTGGCCCCGGGGTCGTTCCTGAGGCGGTCGGCGGGCAGTCCCGTGAGCGCGGCGGCCCGTCCCAGGGTCTCCAGGGCGGCGGGGAACCGGTCGGGGCCGTCGGGTGCCTCACCGGGCGTGAGGGGCGGCCGGGAGTCGTCGCCACGCGGGTCCTCGTCACCGTCCGAGTGATGGGGTGCCTCGGCAAGCGCCGCCCGGGCGTCGGTCAGGTGCATGGGGCCGAACCCCGCATCGACGCTGGGCGCGCCGTGGTGATCGTCCCAGCGGCTCTGCAGGTAGGACACCGCGAGCAGAACCGCCTCGGGTACCCGATGCCGCTCGCCGGCCGTGCGGAAGAGGTCCGCGCGGGACAATGCCCCGGTCGCGGCGGTGTGCTTCATGTCGACGGGTGACTGCGCCTGGGCGGGAGCCGTGGTGAGCGCTCCGGCCAGCAGGACCGTCACGGCTGCCGCCGCGCCGGCCGCCCGTCGGCGCGGGGTACGTCCTCTTGTCACGCGTTCCTCCTTCATGCCGTGCTTTCGACGGGGAAATGACAGGCTGTCGGGTGATCGGCCTCTTCGCGCGTGCGCAGTTCGGGTTCCACCAGGCACTGTTCACGGGCGTAGGCGCAGCGGGTGCGGAAGCGGCACCCGGACGGCGGTGAGGCCGGGGAGGGCAGGTCGCCTTCCAGGAGGTGCTCGTCGTCGGCCGCGCGCCGGCTCGGGTCCGGTACGGGGGCCGCGGCGAGGAGCGCCCGGGTGTAGGGGTGGCGGGGAGTCGTGTAGATCTCCTCGCGGGTGCCGGTCTCCACGATCTTCCCCAGGTACATCACCGCGATCCGGTCACAGAGGTGCTGTACCACCGCGAGGTCGTGCGAGATGAAGACGCAGGCGAGGTGGAGGTCGCGGCGGAGGTCCTGCAGCAGGTTGAGGACCTGGGCCTGGACGGAGACGTCGAGGGCGGACACCGGCTCGTCGCATAGGAGCAGCTCGGGCCCCAGCGCCAGTGCGCGTGCGATTCCGAGACGCTGGCGCTGTCCGCCGGAGAACTGGTGCGGGTAGCGGTCTCGGTGAGTGGGGTCCAGGCCGACCGTTTCGAGGAGTTCGGCCACGCGTCGACCGCGGTCGGCCCTGGCCAACGCCTCGGGGTGGATGGCGAACGGTTCTCCGACGATCTGGCCGGCCGTCATCCGCGGGTTGAGCGAGGTGTACGGGTCCTGCAGGACCATCTGGACGCGTCGGCGGAGAGTGTGCAGTTCTTTGACGGAAAGGGAGAACGGATCCTGCCCGTCGATCGTGACCGTGCCCGAGGTGGGCCGGTCCAGGGCCATCAGGAGCGAGGCCAGGGTCGACTTGCCGCACCCGGATTCGCCGACGATGCCGAGTGTTTCGGCGCGCCGGACGGTCAGGTCGACGCCGTCGACCGCTCTGACCGCCCCTGTGCGGCGTTTCAGCAGCACCCCTTCAGTGACCGGGAAGTGGCGGGTGAGCGCCTTGGCCTGGAGGAGGGGTGGAGCGGCCTCAGCCGATGGGGACACGGTGAACCTCCTCGGCGAAGTGGCAGGCGCTGCGATGTCCTGCGGGCGAAAGGGCCCGGAAGGGAGGTGCTTCGTTGCTGCAGCGCGGCTCGGCACGAGGGCAGCGGGGGTGGAAGGCGCATCCGGTGGGGACGGAGGACGGCAGGGGTGGAGCACCGGTGATGGGGACGAGCGGCTTGCCGATGCGGTCCAGGCGGGGTACCGAATCGAGCAGGCCCCGGGTGTAGGGGTGGCCGGGGCGGGTGTAGAGCTCTTCCGCTTTCGCGGACTCCACCGTGCGGCCGGCGTACATCACGGTGATCCGGTCGGCGGCCTCGGCGACCACGCCTAGATCATGGGTGATCAGCAACAGGCCCATACGGGATTCGTTCTGGAGTTGTTCGAGCAGTCGCATGATCTGTGCCTGGACGGTGACGTCGAGGGCCGTGGTGGGTTCGTCGGCGATGACGACTTCCGGGTCCAGGGCGAGCGCCATCGCGATCATGACGCGTTGGCGCATCCCGCCGGAGAACTGGTGCGGGTAGTCGTGGACCCTGCGGGAGGCGGCCGGGATGCGGACGCGGTCCATGAGGGCGATGGCGCGGGCGAGTGCGGCCTTGCGTCCTGTTCCTCGATGCACCCTGTACATCTCGGCCAGTTGGTCGCCCACTGACAGCACGGGGTTGAGCGCCGTGAGCGCGTCCTGGAAGATCATGGAGACACGCGCACCCCGCACCGCCTGGTGGTGCTCCGGCGGCATCGAGAGCAGGTCCTCGCCACGGAGCCGGACGGCACCGCGGGTGATGTGCGCCGACGGGGTGTCGAGCAGTCCCATGACGGCCTGTGCCGCGACTGACTTGCCCGATCCGGACTCACCGAGCAGTGCCAGGGTCTCGCCTTCACGGAGGGTGTACGACAGTCCGTTCACCGCCCGGATGGTGCCGCGTCTCGTACGGAACTCGACGCAGAGGTCCTCGACCTCCAGGAGCGGATGTGCGGCAGTGGACATGTGCGCTCATTTCAGCCGGGGGTCGAAGGCGTCGCGCACGGCGTCACCGAGCAGGATGAAGCTCAGGACGGTCGCGGACAGGAACAGGGCGGGGAAGAGCAGCAGGTGGGGATGGTCGAGGACGAAGGCCTGGGCCGCGTTCAGCTGGAGTCCCCAGGAGACCTGGGGGTACTGGAGGCCGACTCCGAGGAAGTCGAGTGTCGCCTCGCCCGAGATGACCGCTCCGACGTTCAGCATGGCGACCACGATGACGGGGGTGATCGCGTTGGGGAGGATGTGGCGCAGCATGAGGCGTACGGGGCGGGCGCCCAGCATGCGGGCGGCTCGCACGTAGTCGGCGTCGGCCAGTGCGATGACCTGGGAGCGCATGATGCGCGTCATGGTCGTCCAGCCCAGCGCCGTCAGGACGAGGATCATGGCACCGAGGCCGTGATCGGGGAAGGCGACCAGGATGACGGTGGCTCCGAGCACGAAGGGCAGGCCGAAGAAGATGTCGGTCACCCGGGAGACGACAGCGTCGAGCCAGCCGCCGTGGAAACCGCACAGGAGTCCGAGGACGACGGCTATCAGAAGGGAGGCCGCCGTGACGGAGAGACCGGCGACCAGTGAGGGGCGGGTGCCGCGGATGACCTGGGCCAGGTAGTCACAGCCTTGCAGGTCGAATCCGAAGGGGTGGCCGGCCGAGGGGCCCAGCTTGGAGTCGGCGAGGTCGCAGCGGTCTCCTCCCTCGGTGAGCAGCGAGGTGAGGACGCCGGGCGCCAGAGCCATCGCCGTCATGAGGAGGAGGGTGATCAGGGCGGCCCACACCGTGGGACGCAGCCGCAGTTCGAGCCATGCGTCCCTGCTGAGGGAAGCCCGCTCCGACGGCAGCGGGCGTGTCGCGTCGGACGCCGCGGTGTCCTTCACCGCGTCGCTTGTGACCTCCGGGGTCCTGGCGGTGTCAGTCATGGCGGATCCTCGGGTCGAGCAGCCCGTAGAGCAGGTCCACAAGCAGGTTGGCGAGCAGGAAGACGAGGACGAGGGCGGTTGTGGTGCCCACGACCACGGGGCCTTCACGGAGCTGGATGGACTGGAAGAGCTGCTGGCCGACGCCCGGCAGGTTGAAGATGTACTCGGTGACGATCGCGCCGGCCATGAGACCGCCCAGCTCCAGCCCGAGGAAGGTGACCACGGGGATGAGCGAGTTGCGCAGAGTGTGTTTGACCACGACACGACGTCGGCTCAGTCCTTTGGAACGGGCGGTGCGCACGTAGTCGGCCCGCAGGTTCTCGATGAGAGAACTGCGCGTGAGTCTGGCGACATAGGCGAGGCCGAACGAGGCCAGGACGAGGCCGGGCAGGAGGTAGGCCAGCGGCCACCCTCCGTCGGCACCTGCCACCGGCAGCCAGCCGAGCTGCACGCCGAAGACGAGCTGGGCCAGGTATCCGACGACGAAGACCGGTGTCGAGATGATCAGAGTGGTGCCGAAGAGCACCGCGCTGTCGTCCCACCTGCCTTTTCGCAGACCCGCCCAGACGCCGAGGGCCATACCGAGGACCAGCTCCAGGACCCAGGCGGTGAGGCCGAGTTGCAGTGTGACGGCCCATCGGTCGGCGAGCAGGTCCGACACGTCGCGGCCGGTGAAGGTGGTGCCGAGGTCGCCGGTGAGCAGACCTGTGAGGTAGTGCGTGTACTGCGCCCACAGGGGGTCGTCGAGGTGGTGGCGGGCGCGCAGCTCGGCGAGGACCGCCGGCGGGACGGGTTTGTCACCGGCAAGCCCCTGGATGGGGTCGCCGGGCAGGACGAAGACGAGCGTGTAGATGAGGAAGGTGGTGCCGAGGAGTACGGGCAGGGCATGCAGCAGGCGACGGGCGACGAATCTCCACACGGCGGGCGGCCCCCAGGGGATAGGTCTGCGTGGAGCACCGGAAGAAGCGCTCCGCAGAGGGTCGGCTACGGTGTCACTCGTCGACGGTGACGCGGTCCAGGTGCAGGCCGGCGGCGTAGGAGTCGATGACGACGTTTCCGATCCTGTCGCTCCACGCCGACTGGTCCTGCCAGTTCCACAGCGGGATGTACGGCAGTTCACGCAGGGCGATGTCCTCCGCCCGCTGGTACGCCGCGACGGCCTCCGCGCCCTGAGCGGCGTTGCCCTGGGCCACCAGGGCGTCGAACTCCTTGTCGCTCCAGCCCGATCGGTTGCCGGGGTAGTAGAGCCCGTCGAGGTAGTTCTGGATGCTGGGGTAGTCGATGACCCAGTTCTGCCGGAAGGGTCCCTTGTTCCTTCCGTCGTTGAGCAGTGAGGACAGGTCGGCGGGGGCCATCTTGCGGAACTTCACGTCCTCGATGCCGAGGTTGTCCTTGAGCTGGTTGGCGACCGAGGTCATCCACTGTTCGTAGGTGGGGTCCGCGTTGGAGAAGTAGAGCTCCAGCGGGCCGTCGAAGCCGCCGGCCGCTTCGAGCAGCTGCTTGGCGGCTGCCGGGTCGTACGCACAGGTCCGACCGCAGGCGTCGGGACGGTGTCCCGGGACCATGTCGCCGACGAGCGAGGTGGCGGGCGTGTAGACGCCGTTGTAGATGGCCCGGGTGATGCCCTCGCGGTCGATGGCCATGGAGAGGGCCTTGCGGATCCGGGGATCGGCGAAACGCGGATCCTTCACGGGCAGTCCGAGGTAGTCCATGGTCCCGCTGGGACGGATGGAGAAGCGCTCGCCGAAGAGGCGCTTGGCCTGCGTGGAGTTGGCGGCGGGGACGGTCGTCAGGATGTCGACGTTGCCCGCCTGCAGTTCGGTGAAGGCGGTCTCACGGCTGGTGTAGATCTTGAAGTCGATGCGGTCGGCCATGGGTTTGCGGGTACCGCGGTAGGCGGAGAACTTCTTCAGCTTGATCTTCTGGTTGCGCTCCCACCGGCCGTCGAGCCGGTAGGGGCCGTTGCCGATCGGTGCGATGTCGAAGGCGTCCGGGTCGGCCGTGGCCGCTCGGGGAAGGGGGGCGAAGGCCGGGAACGACAACAGCATGGGGAACTGGCCGAAGGGCGCCTTCAAGGTGACCCGCAGGGTCGTATCGTCGAGCACCTTCAGGCCGGCCAGGGTCCGTGCGGACGGCGTGGCGCCCTCCTCTGCCGGATTGAGCGCTTCGTATCCCTTGATCTGGGCGAAGTAGTAGTTGGCGTCCCAGCCGTTCGGCCCGTAGGCGGCGGCGTTCCAGGCGTCCGCGAATCTGGCGGCCGTGACCTTCTCTCCGTTGTGGAACGTGGTCCCGGATCTGAACTTGATCGTCCAGACGATGTTGTCGTCGCTGGCCCAGGAGACGGCGGCGAGCGGCCTCACGCTGCCGTCCTCCGGGTCGAGGGAGGCGGGCGGGTCGAAGATCCCCTGCAGGACCTGGAGGGAGTAGCTGCTGGTGGTCCTCCCCGGTAGGAGGTGGTCCGGCTCCGTCAGCGCCACCGAGTAGGCGCCGCCGGGCTTGCCTGACGAGTTCTTCGGCTTCGTCGGCCCGGCCGGGCCGCAGGCGGTCACGGCCAGGGCGAGGGTGAGGGCGGCGGATGCCGCGAGGGCGGTGGAGCGAGTGGGCTTCATGGTGCGCTGCGCTCATTTCGGGAAGGCGGTCCGGAGTGCACGTGGAACGGCGTCCGGGAGGAAGGTTCTTGGAGTGAGGTCGGGGCGACACGGTAGGTACCCGGTCGGCGAGGAGACGATCGACAGGATGTCCAGGGCCCGCGCGGTGCGGTGGACATCGGGTCGTTGCTCCCACGGGTCCACGAAGACGAGCATGGGCTGTGGCGCATCGGCCGACACCTGGGCTCCGCCGCTGTCGCTGGTGCCCGGTCGGCGACAGCGGTCACACGGACCGCGCGGTTCGGGAGGGGCGGCAGCTCGTCGGTGTGACCACGTCGCCCGTGAAACAGAAGATACATAACGCCGCTCAGAGCAGCCAGCCTTATGTACGTTACCTGTACGGCGATGACGTGGCTCCTGTGGTGCACGTCATACGGGGTCTCTCGACGACACTCCTACGCCGGACGCAACGCAACCGTGTACCACGCACACCCGTTGTCACATCGCCCGCGGAGGCAGCCATGTCACCGGAACACACCGCTGGTTCCTCGTCCCTCCCCGCTCTCGACCGCCGCACGTTACTCGCCGCCTTCGCGGCGGCCGGTTGTGCCACTGCGCTCACACCGGCGGCGGCCCGCGCCGCCGTGCCTCCTGCCGATCCCGTCACGCGCCGGATGCGCGGAATGTGGATCGCGTCCGTGGTCAACATCGACTGGCCCACTCGCACGGGCCTGGACGCCGCCGCACAGCGTGCGGAGTTCGTACGGCTGGCGGACGACGCCCTCGCGTGGGGATTCAACGCCTTGTTCGTCCAGATCCGGCCGACGGCCGACGCCTTCTGGCCCTCGGTCTTCGAGCCCTGGTCCCAGTGGCTCACCGGGACGCAGGGACAGGACCCCGGGTACGACCCGCTGGAGTTCATGGTCGAGACGGCGCACAGGCGAGGCCTCGCGTTTCACGCCTGGTTCAACCCGTACCGGGTCTCGATGCAGGCCGACCCGTCCGCGCTGGCTCCCGGCCATCCGGCTCGCACCCATCCGGAGTGGACCGTGTCCTACGGCGGCAAGCTCTACTACGACCCCGGCGTGCCGGCGGCGCGTCGCTTCTGCCAGGAGGCCATGCTCGACGCCGTCAGACGGTACGACATCGACGGCGTCCACTTCGACGACTACTTCTACCCGTATCCGACAGCGGGTTCGGACTTCCCCGACGAAGAGACGTTCAGGACCTACGGAGCGGGCTACGCGGACAAGGCCGCCTGGCGTCGCCACAACGTGGACCTCATGGTCCGTGAGATGCGGGACGCCGTACGCGCCGTACGCCCGAACGCGCTCTTCGGCATCAGCCCCTTCGGAGTGTGGCGCAATGCCGCCACGGATCCGCGCGGCTCCCGGACCACTGCCTTCCAGTCGTACGACGGTCTGCACGCGGACACCCGAGGATGGGTCCGGCAGGGGTGGCTCGACTACATCGCGCCGCAGGTGTACTGGCACATCGGGCTGCCGGCGGCCGACTACGCCGTTCTCGCACCATGGTGGGCCGAGGTGGTCAGGGAAACGGACACGGAACTGTGGATCGGGCAGGCGGTCTACAAGTCGGGGACGGCGGGGCAGCCGGATCCATGGCAGGACGGCAAGGAGTTGACGCGCCACCTGACGCTCAACGCCACGCTTCCCGAGATGGGCGGCGACCTCTTCTTCAGCGCCAAGGACGTCCGCGCGGATCGCGTGGGCGACTTCGCCGCCATGCGGACCGCGCACTGGCGGCAGCCCGTCCTCGGCCCTCTGCCGGCCCGCCTGGACAAGGGCCCTCTCCCGCCCCGTCCCACCGTCGAGGTCCGGCGGGAGGTCCGCACCGGCACCGCGACCCTTCTCATCACCGCAGGGGCACCCGGCAGCAAGAACATCCCGTTCCGCTACGCGATCCACCGCTTCCCCGGCAAGCCCGGCCGCCGCCTCGAAGCGGGGAGCGCCTCCCTCGTCGCAGTGGTTCCCGGCGGGAAGGAGGCGGTCTACCACGACTCCGAAGCGCCGGCGGAATGCTGGTACGCGGTGTCTGCCGTAGACCGTCTCCAGCGCCCAGGCAGGATGTCCCGACCCGCAGACTGACACACGCGGTTCTCACGGACCGGTCCCCGCATCGGGAGCGGTCGGTGAGGCATGCCCTCGCCCCCGTCCCGTCAAGGTCACCTCGAAAGCGCACCGCAATCCGCGCTGCCCGTGGCACGGTTGCTCAGGTCTGTGCGGCGTTCCACGGCCCGGTCGGCTCCACTGGCGGGCCTGTCGGACACCGGCGCGGACGGTCGCCGGCTGGGTGCTGGACATACGGTCGACAGGCGGACCCACTTCATGGACCATGCGTCCCATGCCTCTCACCGTTCGCGATCTGTTGGCCATTCCTTCTCTTCGTTTGCGTCTGGTGTCGGGCAGTACGGGCCTCGGTCGGGTGGTGGAGGCAGCGCACGCGACCGAGAACACGCGTCCTGCCTCCTGGCTCGAAGGCGCCGAAGTGGTGATGACCAGCGGCCTGTTGCTGTCGGCCGACGAGACCGACTGTGCGGCATACGTGGGGGACCTCAGTGGCGGCAGGGCCGCCGCCCTCATCGTGGGAGTGGGTCCCGGCCTGCCCTTGCAGACGGTGCCGACCGCTCTGAGCCGCCATGCCGAGCAGGCCGGATTGCCGCTGCTCACCGCACCGCCGAACGTCTCCTTCGCCTCCATCACCAAAGCGGTCTTCGTAGCTCGCGCGTCCGAGGAGCGACGCCTGTTGGAGCGAACCCTTCGGACGCAGCGGCGTCTGTCCTCGGCAGCGGCCTCCAGCGACGGGTTGACGGGACTTCTCTCGTCCTGGTTCCAGGCGATGAACTCGGGCGTGGCCGTGTGCGATCCCTCAGGACGGCTCCTCGGTTCAGCCGGGGCCGAGGGGCAGGAGCTGCTGGCGAACGCGGCCCCGGTGATCGACACCGTCGCTCTGCACGGACTCCGGGGAAGCGGCGGTGCGGACCTGCCGTGCGGGAGACTCGTGGTGCAGCCCCTCGGCACGACGCGTCTGCGCGGTTTCCTCGTCCTGCTCGACGCGGACTCGCCGGAGGCCCGGTTGCTGATCAGTGTCCTCGTGTCCCTGCTCTCCGTCGAACTGGAACGCCGTCACCTGGCCGACGAGCCGCAGCGCCGCCGTCGAGCGGCCATTCTCGCCAGGCTGTTCCATACGGACATCACGGCGGACCAGGCACGGACCCTGCTGCGCACGGCCGATGTCCCCTCGTCGACAGTGCGGGCCGTGGCGGTACAGGCTGCCGGCGAGCCGGTCGAACTCGCGGCGGATCTCGCCCTGGCGGTGCCGGGAGGTCTCGCACGCGTGACCGGCGACACGGTCGAGATGGTCGTCTCGGAGGACCTGGACACGTCGGCCGTGCTCCGCCGGTTCGCACCGGGCCGTCCAGCGGGGATAGGCCCGGCCGTCGCTCCGCAGCACGCGGCCCTCTCCCTACGCCAGGCGATCTCTCTGCTCTCCTCCAGTGCCGAGCTGGGACGTCCTGTCAGCGCCTCGGAGGCAGGCTCGGTCAGGCTCCTGCTCAGCCTGGGCAGTCCCGCGACACTGGCGGCTTTCGCCGACACCGTACTGGCTCCGCTCGATGCCGCGGATCCGGGCGGGGAACTCACCGAGACGCTTCGCGTCTGGCTCGAGACGAACGGCTCCTGGGCAGAGACCTCCGCCTTGCTGGGCCTGCACCGGCACACCGTCCAGAACCGCATCGAGAAGGTGGCCAGGCTGACGGGAAGACAGCAGGACCGAGCGGAGGACCGGGTCGACCTCTGGCTGGCCCTGACGGCACGAGCGGTCGGTACGCCCCTCCCCCATCAGCAGAAATACAGGAACGGCGTCTCTCCACAGGGATAAACGGTCCAAGCCGCCCGTGGACGGATCGACATCCCGTCCATTTCCAGACAGTCGCGCCGGTTCCTACCGTACGTCTGCCGGTCAAGCCCCCGCTGACAGCGGCCGAGGCGTCAGCCTCCCCCCGTGGGAGGGCACCCTGCCGAGCTCACCGGGGCCGACAGTCGTACGAGCAGAGAGGACCGTTCGTGGTCTCGTCATCCGCCACTCCCTCCGTGCGAGAGTCCCGTTTCAGAGCCACGCGAGCGATGATCACCGCCCTCGTCGCCGCACTGATCCTCGGGCTGCTCGCCGCGGTCCCCGCGCATGCGGCCCTCCCGGCCTGGCACCTGCTGCAGAAGGGAGCAACCGGAGACAACGTCGCCAGCCTGCAGTTCCTCCTCCGCCAGCACGGGGGAAGCGTCACGGCCCATGCCGATTTCGATGCGCAGACACGAAGCGCCGTGATCTCGTTCCAGCAGAGCCAGGGTCTCGCAGCCGACGGGGTCGTCGGACCGGCCACCTGGGGCAAGCTCGTGATCGGCGTCGCTCCCGGCTCCACCCAGTCATACGCCGTTCGCGCGCTGCAGTTCCAGCTGCGCAAGCACGGGTACGACGTCACGACCGACGGCGTCTTCGGTGAGCAGACGAGCGCCGCCGTGGGGAGCTACAAATCCCAGCACCAGCTCACGGGTGGGACCACGGTGGGAGCCACGACCTGGCAGCACCTGATCGGATCACCGCCCGGATCCGGCCCTCAGGGCACCTACGCCTTCATCATTCCCCGTGAGGACGTCTTCGACGGTCGCGAGAGCCTCCTGTGGGCCCATCACGACTACCCCGCCGCCGACATCGCCGTCGAGACGGGGACGCCCGCCTATGCCATCACTTCCGGCATCGCACGCGTCAACGGCGGGCTCGGCGACTCCTGCGGCCTGGGCGTGGCGATCGACGGTGACGACGGCATTCGCTACCAGTACTGCCACCTCGACAGCCGCGCCGTGACCGACGGATCCCGGGTGACGGCGGGCCAGCTGGTCGCCCACACCGGTAACACGGGAAACTCCACGGGACCCCACCTCCACTTCGGCATCTTCCGGCAGGGCGATTCCGTCTGCCCCCAGCGGATGCTGCTCGCCCTCTACGACGGCCTCACCCCGCCGTCTCCGTGGGTCCTCCCGGATTCGGGCTGCACCTACTGACCGGAGGACGACCGACGGGAAGCCATCGCTCTGCGCACCCCCGACCCCAACGCGGGCCATGTGCCTGTCGGTCGGCTGCTTCCCGGCACCTGCCTCGTACGTTGTGCAGTGTCTTTCGCGAAGGGGAGCCGACGATGAAGGGGACACCGCCGCCCCGCAGAGCCCGCGCCGAGATCGACCTCGGTGCGCTGCGTGCGAACGTCCGCACGCTGCGCGCCCGCGTCGCCCCCCACGTCC
>NZ_JBVHZJ010000042.1:0-5234 GCF_055574655.1 Streptomyces sp. NPDC029956
GGTGTCGTTGTCGGTGGGCGGTTGTTGGAGTCCCTCTACGCGCCTTTCTCCCTTGCGTGGTGGGCGTCGTTGTGTGCTTGGGTCCCCTCCCCCCCCCCCCCCCCCCCCAGGACGATCAGCGGCGGGTCAGGAAGGCCAGCCGGGCCCTCTTCTCCGGGATGAAGACCTCCGGCAGGTCCACCTCGGGCAGCACGACCTCCGGGCCCAGCTCGAACCCGGCCCGCACCATGCGGGCGATCGCCTTCTCGTTGGAGGCGTCCGGCTCCACGACGACCCGGGTGTGGTCCCGCAGCGTGAAGGCGACGAGCGCGGGCAGGAGCCTGCCGGTGAAGCCCGGCTGCGGGGCCGAGCTCGGCGCGATGAGGAAGTGGGCGCCGACGTCCCCGGGCTCCACCTCGTAGCACTCGCTGACGCGGTCGGCCCTGGGGTCGTACGTCTGGAGCAGGGCGACGGGCTCGTCGTCCAGGACCACCAGGAAGCCGTGGTGGGTGGTGAGCGAGTCGAGGTGCGCGTAGATGTCCCGGACCTGCTCGACGGTGGTGCCGACCATGCCCCAGAAGCGGGACCGCTCCTCGTTGACCCAGGCGTGCAGGAGCGCGGCGTCGCGCTCGGGCTCGACGGGCCGGACCGTGACGGTGCCGAAGCCGTCGATGCTCCGGACGTAGGCGGCGGTGGCGGTGGTCATCCCTGCTCCTTGGTGAGGTTCTGCCAGTCGGTGGTCACGGGGGCGAGTTCGCCCTTCAGCCACAGCGGAAGCTGGTCGCGGTGGTGCGGGTCGCCGGGCACGCCGGACGCGCCGAACGGCACGATCCAGCCGCTCCGTTCGCGGTCGGCGAGGTCCCAGACGTAGCGGGCGGCGGAGGCACGGGCGCTGCGGTCGGTCCACCCGGGCACGCTGGACGTGGACAGGACGCAGTCGTGGTCCCCGCCGAGCCCCGGCCACTGCGCGTCGTCGGGGTCGGGCAGCGCCTGCCAGGGTGCGAGCCGGTGCGTCACGCCCCAGGCGGCCGGGGGCTCGCCTTCGCCGATCTCGTCGAGCGCCTCGTGCACGATCCGGTCGACGTCCGCGGCGGGCACGGGCCCCGCCACGAGCAGGGTCTCCAGGGCGTAGGCGACGCGCGGCCCGAGGGCCAGCCAGGGCCGGAACACCTCGGGGTACGGGGCGGGTTCACGCAGCACCGCGAAGGCCTCGTGGGCGGCGAGCCGGCGGACGACGGCCCCGCGCACGGCGGCGTAGAGACCGGCGTCGGTGCTCTCCGCGTCCATCCGCCGGTCCCAGCCGAGCAGCCGGTCGCGCACGGCGGAGGCGGCGGGGGAGAGGCCCGAGGCCTGCTGCCCGCTCCCGTTCCCGCCCACCCGGGCCACGGCCGCCAGGAGTCGGGCCGCCGAGCGGTTGTCGGTGTCCCGGTGGACGGCGGTGATGCTCTCCGGGGTCCAGTCCGCCGAGGCGCCGAGGAGCGCGTCGATCCGGTCCGCCCGGTGCGGCGGGGCGAACTCGATGCCCAGCGGCGCGGCGAGGCCGCGGGCGTTGGCCATCACGGCGTGACCGTCCACCTCGGCGCGGGGCAGCGGCGCCGGAGCGTCCTCCCACGCGTGCGCCGGGTCCCAGGCGGGCACGATCCGCAGCGAGTTGGCGCGATGCCGTACGGGCACCCGGCCGGCGACCCGGTGCAGCAGACCGCCCTCGGTGTCGGCGGCCAGGACGACGTTGACCGGTTCGATCCAGCCGTCGAGGGCCGCGTCCACGTCGGCGACGGTCCGGGCGCGCAGCAGCGCGGGCAGCACCTCGAATCCGAGCTGTCCTGTGACACGCGGCGGGTACCGCAGAGCGACGGTCTCCCATGTGGCGGCCCGGTCACGCGAGGCCCCGTCCTCCGACGCCCCGTCCTCAGAAACCCCGTCCTCCGACGTCCGGTCCTGCGGAACCCCGTCCCCGGGCTCGTCGTCCAACCCGATGATCACCGGCCCCCGGTCGGTCTCGATCACCTCGATGACGACCGGCTCACCGCCCGCGACCTCGATCGTCTCGGTGTGCGTCGTCGCCGGGCGCCAGCCCTCGGGGCCGTACGCCTCCACCCCGCCGTCCGGGAGCCGCCGCAGCCGCTCACGGTAGAGGTCCTGATAGTCCGACATCGCGTTGGTGATCGCCCAGGCCACCGGCCCGGTGTGGCCGAAGTGGGCGAGTCCGGGGATGCCGGGCACGGCGATGCCCACCACGTCGTACGCGGGGCAGGCGAGGCGGATCTGCTGGTAGACGCCGGGTGCCTCGATGAAGCGGTGCGGGTCGCCGGCCACCAGGGCCGCCCCGCTCGCGGTCCGGCCGCCCGCGACCAGCCAGCCGTTGGAGCCCGAGGTCCCCGGTCCGTCGGTCGCGAAGAGCTCCGTCCACTCCTCGCCGAGCCGCCGGGCGACCTCCTCGCGCCACAGCTTGGTGGGGAAGCCGGCGAACAGGATGTGGGTCGTCAGCCAGACGGCGAGTGGGGTCCACGGCTCCCACCGGCCGGGTGCGAGACCGGTCCCGGCGAACTCGGGCGCCCGCCCGGCCCCCTCCGCCAGGCCGTCGTTGACCCCGTCCACGTACGCGCGTACCCAGGCCGCCGTCCGCGCGTCCTCGCGCTCCAGCCGCTCGAAGCAGCGGCGGGCGGTGTCGGCGAGCCGGGAGCGCCGGGCGAACGTGTCCCAGCCGAGCTCGGCGGCGCCGAGGAAGGCGGCTGTGGTGCCCTGGGCCCGGTGCCGCTCGACCTCCAGCTGCCAGGCCCGGTCGCGGGCGGTGACCCGGCCCTGCGCGAAGGCGAGTTCGTCCTGGTCCGCGGCGCGCAGATGGGGGACACCCCACGCGTCCCGGTAGACCTCGATGCTCACGGAGACCCCGATCCCGTCCATGCTCCCGACATGGGCTTCGGCCATGTCTTCTGCGGATTTCTTAGGTTAGGCTGACCTAAATTAATCTACAGGAGTTCAGGGGAGGGGATTGCGGTGGGTCACGGCTGGCAGGGTGCCGTTCTCAAGCTGATGCGGGGCAAGGACTTCACGTTCACCGTGACGGGGGCCGAGCAGGTCACCGAGGACTACCGCAGGGTGCACTTCACGGACGGCGGACTGCTCGCCGCCGCCGGGATCCACCCCACGATGTGGGTCCGGATCTGGTTCGAGAACGCGGGCAAGCCGCACCAGCGCGCGTACACACTGGTCGACCCCGACCAGGAGGCCGGCACCTTCAGTCTGGAGTTCGCCCTCCACGACGGCGTCGCCAGCCGCTGGGCCCGCGCCTGTGCCCCGGGCGACACCGTCGAGGCGACCCTCCAGGGGACCGGCTTCGACGCCCCGGAGCCGCGCCCCGGCCGGCTCCTCGTGGTCGGCGACCCGGCGTCGCTGCCCGCCGTCAACTCCCTGCTCGACGCGCTCCCGGGTGTCCCCGCCACCGTGTGGTTCGAGACCCAGCACGCCTCGGACGAGGAGTTGCCGGTCCGGCTGGACCCCGAGCACCACGAACTGCGCCGGGTGCCGCGGCAGAACGACGGAGCCGACCTCGTCGCCCGGGTCAAGGCCGAGCTTCCGGCCCTCGCGGACTCCGACCCGTACGTCTGGATCGCCTGCGACACCACGACCACCCGGACCCTCGCCGCCTATGCGCGCAAGGAACTCGCGCTGCCCAAGGAGCGGGTCCACGCGCTCGGGTACTGGCGCGCGAGCTGACCGCCCGGTCCGATGCGCCGGGTTGACGATCCGTTACCCCGGCGCACGGCGGCTCGTTCACACCCTTCCCAGGGGTGCCGCTGTGTACCCACGCGTGCGAAAGACGCGGGACACCCGGGAACGGTTGTGTCGAAAAAAATCGAATATGAACACGGAAACCCCCCTTTGGAGTGAACTCACGTCAGGCGACTGTCGGTTCACTCTCCGTGCGTAAAGATTCCGGTGTCTCAAGTCGCCGAGGCCGCGCCGACCCACCGTCCCCGTGGTGAGCGGCCGGCGACGCCATGTCTCTTGTGGGGGTTCCACCATCTTGAACAGCAACACCTTCCGCACGCCCGTACGCCGTACCGCCGCCGCCGCGACCGTCGCCGCCCTGGCCGTCGGCCCCGTGCTCGTCGCGGCCCCGGCGGCGCAGGCCACGGGCGGCGAAGGGCGCGCCACCGCGGTCGTCCTGCGGACCGGCCTCGACGTCTCCCTCCTCGACAAGACGGTCGACGTGCCGCTGCGGGTCTCCCTCAACGAGGTCAAGGCGCCGAAGACCGAGGACGAGACCGCGCTCTCCGTGAAGGTGCAGGGGGCCGAGGGCGGCAAGCCGATCGACATCCTGGCCGCCGACGTCGCCACCTCGAAGGCCACCGTGGACAAGGAGAAGGCCGAGGGGTACGTGAACCTCGTCAAGGCCAAGGTCCACGTCCCCGGAATCCCGCTGCTCTCGCTCATCGAGGTGCAGAAGGTGACCTCCAAGGCCCTGTGCGAGGTGGGGAAGAAGCCCGTCGCCGAGTCCAACGTCCTCGGTCACGTCATCGTCTTCGGCAAGAAGACCACCCTCTCCACCGGCGGCCGGACCCAGGTCACGGTGCCCGGTGTCGGACAGGTCACCCTCGACCTGTCCCGTACGTCCACCACCTCGACCACGGCGGCCGCGACCGCCCTCGAACTCAAGGTGGAGGTCGACCCGCTGAAGCTCGGCGTCGCCGAGGTCAACGGAACGGTGACGCTCGCCGAGGCCACCTGCGAGACGCCCAAGGGCACGGCCCCGACGGAGCAGCCCACCGAGGAGCCCACCGGGAAGCCGACCGAGCAGCCCACCCAGGAGCCCAGCGAGCGTCCCTCGGAGCAGCCCACGCAGCAGCCCTCGGCCGAGCCGAGCGACGCCGGCGGCATCAAGACCGACAACGGCGGCACCACGCCCACCCAGAACCTCGCCGAGACCGGCGGCAGCTCCACCACCCCGTACATCGCGGGCGGGGCGCTCGCGCTCCTCGTGGCCGGCGGCGGTGCGCTCGCCCTGACCCGTTCGCGCGCCCGCTCCCGAGGCTGACGGTCCGAGGGGGACGCGCGCAGGGGCATGCACCGGGGGGTGCGGAGCCGGAGGCTCCGGGGGGGCCTCCGGGAGGACGTACGGGTCCGGGGGGGGGGGGGGGGGGGGGGGGGGCCCCCCCCCAACCCCCCCCCCCCCCCCCCCCCCCCCCCCCCCCCCCCTTCCCCCCCCCCCCCCCCCCCCCCCCCCCCCCGATCCCCCGAAAAAGGTTCTCCTT
>NZ_JBVHZJ010000042.1:5244-14618 GCF_055574655.1 Streptomyces sp. NPDC029956
GGGGGGGGGGGTGGGGGGGCGGGGGGGGGGGGGGGGGGGGGGGGGGGGGGGGGGGCGGCCCCCCCCCCCCCCCCCCGGACCCGTGTGCGCGCCGCGCGCCGGCCGCCCGACGGTGTGCTCAGCCGCCCATCAGCAGGGCCTGGTCGAGGGCCTGGAGGAAGCGGTTCGTCGTGACCCGGTCCCTGACCGCGATCCGCAGCCAGTTCCGGTCGAGCCCCGGAAACGTGTCGCCCCGGCGGGCCGCGAAGCCCAGCGACCGCAGCCGCTCCCGGATCGCGTCCGCCCCGTCGATCCGCAGCAGCACGAAGGGACCCTCCGACCCCGGCACCGTCCGCACCTCGTCGAACTCCGCGAGCCCGGCGAGCAGATGGGCCCGCTCGACCCCGATCCGGTGCGCCGCGTGCTCGGCCTCCGCGAGCGCCGCCCGCGACATGCACGCCTCCGCCGCCACCAGGGCCGGCGTCGACACCGGCCACAGCGGCTGCGTCCGTTCCAGGGCGGCGATCGTCGTCGGCTCGGCCAGCACGTACCCGATCCGCAGCCCGGCGAGCCCCCACGTCTTGGTGAGGCTGCGCAGCACCACAAGCCCCGGCACATCGGTGCGCCCGGCCAGCGACTCCCGCTCGCCCGGCACCGCGTCCAGGAACGCCTCGTCGACCACCAGGGTCCGCCAGGGTCTCGCGAGCGCGGCGATCGAGGCGGCGGGGTGCAGCACGGACGTGGGGTTCGTGGGGTTCCCGATCACCACCAGGTCCGCGTCCTCGGGGACCGCCGCCGGATCCAGCCGGAAACCGTCCTCCTCGCGCAGCAGCACCCGGCCCACCTCGTGGCCGACGTCGCGCAGCGCCGCCTCCGGCTCGGTGAACTGCGGATGCACCACGACGGGCCGCCGCACCGGAAGCGCCCGCGCGATCAGCACGAACGCCTCGGCCGCGCCGGCCGTGAGCAGCACCCGGTTCGAGGGCAGATCGTGCCGCTCGGCCACGGCCGCGCGCGCCGCCCGGCCGTCGGGATAGGACGCGAGGCCGGTCAGGGAGTCGGCGATCCGCTCCCGCAGCCAGTCCGGAGGGGTGTTCGTCCGGACGTTGACCGCCAGATCGATGAGTTTCTCGTCCCGTACCTCGGCGTCACCGTGGTGGCGCAGGTCGTGGGCGTCGGTATGCAGATGCATGTCCATGGCCGCCGTCGTGTGGGGGGTGGGGATGGTGGGGGGTGAGCCAGGCTCGCCAGCGATGTACCCGTGAGTTCGGGGCAACAACCGTACGCCTGGGGCGTCTTCGTTCGGGCGAACCGGGACAGAAGCGGCGAGAGCGCACGTTACGCGCCCGGTTTTCCGCTTCGGTACGAGCAGCCCGACGGACGCGCCCCCGCCCGCCGCGAGCAGCGCCGCCGCCTCCGCCACCGACGCCGTGCCCGTCGTGGCCAGCGGCCGCGCCGACGGATGCGGTACGGGCACGGCCGCGAGTTCCTCCGCCGTGAACGCCCGCAGCGGGACGCCGAGCTCCTCCGCCGCCCCCGCGATCCCCGGCTCCGCCGCCCGCGCGTCCAGCGTGGCGAGCGAGCGGACGTCCGCACGCGTCAGCCCCGCCTCCCGCAGAACCGCCTCGACGAGGGCGAGGACCTCGTCCACCGGGACCCCGGCCCGGGCGCCGACCCCGAGGTGCGCGGACGCCACCCCATCCGATACCAAAGGCCCATGGCTGTAGTCGTCGCGCTCGGCGCGTTCCTGATGACGCTCTTCGGCGGCTGGGTCGCGGGACGCGTCACCGACCGGCGCCACCTCGTCCTCGGCCTCGCCGGCGGACTCATGCTCGGCGTCGTCGGACTCGATCTGCTGCCCGAGGCCCTGGAGGCGGCGGGCCACGAGGTCTTCGGAGTCCCGGAGGCGCTGCTGCTCTTCGTCGGCGGCTTCCTCCTCGCCCATGTCGTGGAGCGACTCCTCGCCGTACGCCGGGCCGCACACGGCGTCGCGGCCGACGAGAGGGTCCCGCAGGTGGGCATGACGGCGGCCGCCGCCATGGTCGGTCACAGCCTCATGGACGGCATCGCGCTGGGCGCCGCCTTCCAGGTCGGCGGCGGCATGGGCGCCACCGTCGCCCTCGCCGTCATCACCCATGACTTCGCCGACGGCTTCAACACGTACACGATCACCAGCCTCTACGGGAACGCCCGCCGCAAGGCCGTCGGCATGCTCGTCGCCGACGCCCTCGCCCCCGTCGTCGGCGCCGCCTCCACTCTGCTGTTCACCCTTCCGGTGGAACTCCTCGGCAGCTATCTGGGCTTCTTCGGCGGCGCCCTGCTCTACCTGGCGGCCGCCGAGATCCTGCCGGAGGCCCACCACGACCACCCCGCCCGCTCCACCCTGCTGTGCACGGTGGGGGGCGTCGGCTTCATCTGGCTCGTGGTGGGCGTCTCCGGCGGCTGACCTCATGCGACCGGACCGCCCGCGCACCGCTCGACGAACCGCGCGGCCGCCTCGGGAGCCCCCGCCCAGTGGGTGTGCACATAGCTGGCGTGCACCCCCTGCTGCACGAAGCCCTCGACGCGCCGCTCGGGCTGCCGCAGCCCCCACGCGGCCTGCGCCCCGGCGCCCGGCTCGATGACGGTCCGGTGGAACTCGTGCCCCCGCATCCGCGCCCCGGCGGGCGCGAGCACGCTGTCGCTCACGGCGACGGCGTCCCGGTACCCGAGGGTGAGCCGCTCGGACATCCGCGCGTCCGCGTCGAGCACCCCGCACATGGGGGTGCCGTCGAGCGACCGCGCGAGGTACAGCAGCCCGGCGCACTCGGCGGCGACGGGCGCGCCCGAGGCGGCGAGCGCGGCGACGGCCTTCCGCAACGGCTCGTTGGCGGACAGCTGCCCGCCGTACATCTCGGGGAACCCGCCGCCTATGACGAGCCCGTCCGTCCCCTCGGGAAGGGCTTCGTCCCGCAGCGGATCGAAGGTGACGACCTCGGCCCCGGCAGCGGTCAGCAGCTCGGCGTGTTCGGCGTAGGAGAAGGTGAACGCGGCCCCGCCGGCCACCGCCACACGCGGTGGGCGGACGACCCGCACCCGCCCCGCCACCTCGGGCGACCACGCCTCGGCGTGCAGCTCGGGCGCGCTCCGCGCCAGCGCCAGCAGCGCCTCCATGTCGCACCCGGCCAGCACCTGCTCCGCCTGCGCCGCCACGGCGGACACCGCCGCCGCCTGCCGCTCGGCCACCGGCACGAGCCCCAGGTGCCGCGAAGGCGTCGCCACGGCCGGCGCCCGCCGGAGGACACCCAGCACCGGTACCCCGGACTCCCCGAGCGCCTCCCGCAGCAGATGCTCGTGCCGATCCGTCGCGACCTTGTTCAGGATCACGCCCCCGATCCGCACCTCCGGGTCCCAGGACGCGAACCCGTGCACGAGCGCCGCCACCGATCGCGACTGCGACGACGCGTCGACGACCAGCACCACCGGCGCCTTGAGCAGCTTCGACACCTGTGCGGTGGAGGCGAGTTCGCCCTGGTCGGCGGCCCCGTCGTAGAGGCCCATGACACCCTCGACGACCGCCAGGTCGCACCCGCGGGCCCCGTGCTCGAAGAGCGGCGCGATCAGCCCCGTACCGCACATGTACGCGTCGAGGTTGCGGCCCGGCCGCCCCGTGGCGAGCGCGTGGTAGCCGGGGTCGATGTAGTCCGGCCCGACCTTGTGCGGGGAGACCGCCAGACCACGGCCGGCGAACGCGGCCATCAGGCCGGTCGCGACCGTGGTCTTGCCCGCGCCCGACGAGGGCGCGGCGATGACGAGACGTGCTACCACTCGATGCCCCGCTGGCCCTTCTGACCGGCGTCCATCGGGTGCTTGACCTTGGACATGTCGGTGACGAGATCCGCGAAGTCGACGAGCTCCTGCGGGGCGTTGCGGCCGGTGATGACGACGTGCTGGTGCCCGGGTCGGTCGCGCAGCACCTCGACGACCTCCGCGACGTCGATCCAGCCCCAGTGCAGCAGGTAGGCGAACTCGTCGAGGACGTAGAACGTGTACTTCTCCTCGGCGAGGTCCCGCTTGACCTGCTCCCAGCCCTCGCGGGCCTTCTCCTCGTGCGACTGCTCGCCCTCGGCGACCTCCCGCTGGATCCAGGACCAGCCCTCACCCATCTTGTTCCAGGTGACGGTGCCGCCCTTGCCGGTCTCGCCGAGCGCCTTGAGGGCGTTCTCCTCGCCGACCCTCCACTTGGCGGACTTCACGAACTGGAACACCCCGATCGGCCAGCCCTGGTTCCAGGCGCGCAGCGCCATGCCGAACGCGGCGGTCGACTTCCCCTTGCCGACGCCCGTGTGCACCATCACCAGTGCCCGGTTGCGGCGCTGACGGGTGGTGAGACCGTCGTCGGGAACGACGGTCGGCTGTCCCTGCGGCATTAAGCGGCCCTCCTGGCGGTGGTCTTCCGGTTTCCCTGTACGTCCCGGACGAGGCCGGCGATCGAGTCGGCGCGCAGCTCGTCCAGGGTGACGGCGGTGCCGCCGAGTTCACGGGCGAGCTCCCCGGCGAGCCCGAGCCGCACCGGTCCCGTCTCGCAGTCGACGACGACGGACGCCGTGCCGTCGGCGGCGTGCAGCCGCGCCGCGCGGGCGGCGAGCGCCACCGGGTCGGCCCCGCCGCCGGTCGCCCGCCCGTCGGTGACGACCACGAGCAGCGGGCGGCGCGAGGGGTCCCGCAGCCGCTCGACGCGCAGCACGTCGTGGGCCTTGAGGAGACCCGCCGACAGCGGGGTACGGCCACCGGTCGGGAGCTTCTCCAGCCGGGCGGCGGCCGCGTCCACGGACGAGGTCGGCGGCAGCGCGACCTCGGCGTCACGGCCCCGGAAGGTGATCAGGCCGACCTTGTCGCGCCGCTGGTAGGCGTCGAGCAGCAGGGAGAGGACGGCGCCCTTGACGGCGCTCATCCGCCGCCGGGCCGCCATCGAACCGGAGGCGTCGACGGCGAAGAGCACCAGGTTCCCCTCGCGCCCCTCCCGGGTGGCCTGCCGCAGGTCGTCCCTGCGGACCACGAGCCCGGGACCGGTCCGCCCACGGGCCTTCTGGTGCGGGGCGGCGGCCTGCACGGTGGCGGCCAGGTGCAGCTTGGTCAGCGCGCCCCTGGGGCGTACGGATCCGGTGGTACGGCCGTGCTCGGTACGGGCCCGGGAGCGGCGCCCGGCCGCGCCCTCGCCGAGTCCGGGAACGCTGAGCACCTTCGTACGGAAGGGCTCGGAGGCGGCGACGGCGGCGCGTTCACCGGAACCGGCGCTCTGGGGGGCGGGTTCCGGAGAGGGAGCGGGCTCGGGCGTCTGCGCGGGCGGGGAGGTCTCCTCGGGAGCGGGGGAGTTCTCGGCGGCGGGCCCGTCGCCCTGCGGCGGGACACCCCCACCGGGACCGCCGTCACCCGGACCCCCGTCACCGGGGCCGTCGGGCTCGGGGTCCTCGTCCGGCTGCTGGTCCTCGCCCCTGAACTCCTCCAGGGTCTCGTCGAGCTTGTCCTCGTCGAGACCGGGAGCGTCGAAGGGGGAGCGGCGCCGCCGGTGCGGGAGGGCGAGGAGGGCGGCCTGCCGGACGTCCTCGGAGGTGACCTCGGTGCGCCCGGCCCAGGCGGCGAGCGCGGTCGCGGTGCGGGCCATGACGATGTCGGCGCGCATGCCGTCGACCTCGAAGGCGGCGCACGTGGCGGCGATCTGGAGCAGCACGGCGTCGCCGAGCGTCACCTGGGGCAGCAACGCCCGGGCGGTGACGATCCGTTCGCGCAGCGCGGCCTCGTCCGCGGCCCAGCGGTCGGCGAAGGCGGCGGGGTCGTCCTCGAAGGCGAGCCGCCGCCGGACCACCTCGACGCGCTGCTGCGGGTCGCGCGACGCGGCGACCTCGACGGTCAGCCCGAACCGGTCGAGGAGCTGGGGCCGCAGCTCGCCCTCCTCGGGGTTCATGGTCCCGACGAGCAGGAAGCGGGCGGCGTGCCGTACGGAGACCCCCTCGCGCTCGACGTAGGAGGACCCCATGGCGGCGGCGTCCAGCAGATGGTCGATGAGGTGGTCGCTGAGCAGGTTGACCTCGTCGACGTAGAGAATCCCGCGGTGGGCGGAGGCGAGGAGCCCGGGCTCGAAGGCCTTGACGCCCTCGCTGAGCGCCTTCTCGATGTCGAGGGAGCCGACGAGCCGGTCCTCGGAGGCGCCGACGGGCAGCTCGACCATCCGCGCGGGCCGCTCGGTGCCCGGCGCCGTCCCGTGCGGGCCGTCGGGGCAGCCGGGGTCGGGCGAGGCCGGGTCGCAGCTGAACCGGCAGCCCGCGACCACGGGTACGGCGGGCAGCAGCTCGGCGAGCGCCCGCACGGCGGTGGACTTGGCGGTGCCCTTCTCACCCCGCACGAGCACACCGCCGACGGCCGGGCTGACGGCGTTCAGCAGCAGCGCGAGCCGCAGGTCGTCCATGCCGACGACGGCGGTGAACGGATACCGGGTGCTCATCGGGTGGTCCTTTCCTCGAGTTCGATTCGCTGATGTCCGGAAGGACGGCCCCGCGTCACGGCGCACCCGGCGGCACGAACGGCAGCCCCGCCGGAGCCCCCTCCTCGATCAGCCGCAGCAACGCGTCCGTGTCCGCGTGCTCCTCGATCAGGTCGCCGAGCCGGTCCAGCTGCTCCTCCCGCAGAGCCCCGAACGACGTGTCCGGCGCCGGCACGAAGCGCCGTCCGGCCGCCGTCGCGACCTCCCGCAGGAACGCCCGCCGGAATCCGTCGCTCTCCAGGGAGCCGTGCCAGTGCGTACCCCAGACGGACCCCACCCGGCAGCCGTCGAGGAACGGCTCCCCGCCCCGTACGTCGGCGACGCCGTGGTGGATCTCGTACCCCTCGACGTGTTCCCCGAGCGCCGAGCCCACCGGCCGGGCGAGCGTCTTCTCGCGCGCGAACCGCACCCGTACGGGCAGCAGCCCGAGCCCGTCGACGGCCCCGGCCCGCGACTCGACCTCGTCCTCGATGTGCTCGCCGAGCACCTGGAAGCCGCCGCAGATGCCGAGCACCGGACGGCCCTCGGCGGCCCGCCGCGCCAGCGCGTCGGCGAGCCCGCGCTCCCGCAGCCAGGCGAGCGCCTTGACCGTGCCGCGCGTCCCCGGGACCACGACCAGGTCCGCGTCGACGAGCTCCTCGGCCCGGTCGACGAACCGCACGACGACACCCGGCTCGGCGGCCAGCGCGTCCACGTCCGTGAAGTTGGACATCAGCGGCACCGCGCAGACGGCGACCCGCAGCACGTCCTCACCGACCGGCGGCGCGACGACGGACTCACGCACCGCACCCCGCAGCGAGACCCGGAGGCCGTCCTCCTCGTCGATGCCGAGCCCGTGGGCGTACGGCAGGACGCCGAAGGTCCGCCGCCCGGTGAGCCCGTGCAGCATGTCCAGGCCCGGTTCGAGCAGGGTCACGTCACCGCGGAACTTGTTCACGAGGTAGCCCGCGATCAGCTCCTGGTCCTCGGGCGCGAGCAGTGCCGTCGTGCCGAAGAACTGGGCGAAGACCCCGCCCCGGTCGATGTCGCCGACCACGACGACGGGCAGCCGCGCAGCCCGCGCGATGCCCATGTTCACGATGTCGGTGCGCCGCAGGTTGATCTCGGCCGGGCTGCCGGCGCCCTCGCAGATCACGGCGTCGTACATGCTCCGGAGTTCCTCCAGGCACGCCATCACCGGCTCGAACAGTTCCTGCTGCCGCCCGCCGTGCAGCGCGTTCCCGGGGGACGACCCCCCGGGCCCCCCGAAGAACCCGCGGGCGCTCAGCTCACCGACCGGCTTGCCCATCAGGACGACCTGGCTGGAGCGGTCGCTGCCCGGCTTGAGGAGCACCGGGTTCATGAGCGCGGTCGGCTCGACGCGGGCGGCCTGCGCCTGCATGGCCTGGGCGCGCCCGATCTCGGCGCCCTCGCGGGTCACGAAGGAGTTGAGGGACATGTTCTGCCCCTTGAACGGCGCCACCTTCAGTCCCTTGCGGACCAGCCAGCGGCAGATGCCGGCCGTCACGACGCTCTTGCCGGCGTCGGACGTGGTCCCGGCGACGAGCAGTCCCCCACCCCTCATGCGTTCCTCCGCTTCCGGGTCGACGCGGCCAGCGCGCCGATGATCAGCCGGCCGCCCACACAGGCGGCCAGAGTGAGTCCGGTGACCCGGCGCGACAGGCGCACGGCCCGGTCGATGTCGGCCACCTCGACGGCCCGCCCCGCCCCGTTGAGCACCGGCCGGTGCTCGACCCGGCCGCCGTACGACAGGGTGCCCCCGAGGCGTATGCCGAGGGCGCCCGCGAAGGAGGCCTCGACGGGGCCCGCGTTGGGACTGGGGTGCTTCGCCGCGTCGGCCCGCCAGGCGTTCAGGGCACCGCGCGGGTCTCCGCCGGCGACGGTCGCGAGGACGGCCGTCAGCCGGGCCCCGGGCCAGCCCGCCACGTCGTCGAGCCGGGCCGAGGCCCAGCCGAAGCGGCGGTGACGCGGCGATCTGTGGCCGACCATCGCGTCGAGGGTGTTGACGGCCCGGAAGCCGACGAGGCCCGGCACGCCCGCGACCGCGCCCCAGAAGAGGGCGCCGACCACGGCGTCGGAGGTGTTCTCGGCGACGGACTCGACGACCGCGCGGGCCATCGCGGGGCCGTCGAGGGACTGCGGGTCGCGCCCGCAGAGATGCGGCAGCCGCTCCCGGGCGACGTCCAGGTCCCCGGCGGCGAGCGCGCCGCCGATCGCGCGGGCCTCCCGGCCCAGGGTCGTTCCGCCGACGACGGCCCACACGGAGGCGGCGGTCAGGGCGACGGCGGCGGCCGGCCGGTTCCGTACGGCCCGGGCGGCGAGCGCTCCGAGGGCGACGGTGGAGCCGGCGCAGACGGCGGTGTGCAGGGCACCCCAGCCGCGGTGGTCGTGGTGGAGGCGGTTCTCGACCGCGGCGGCCGCCCGGCCGAAGGCGGCGACGGGATGTCCGCGGCGGGGATCGCCGATGAGCAGATCGACGGCGAGACCCGCGGCCGCTCCGTACGCGAATCCGTTCGGGGAAAGGCGGCTGGTTCTGATGCGGCCGGGCATGGCGCATGTCCTCACTCAGGGTCCGCGCCCTGGATCGACGTGACCGGCGGCGAGAGTTCCTGACTCCCGGACCCTTCGGATCCGGTCACAGTGGCGGGACCGCGCCGGATTCGCACCGGACTTCCTCTGCTGCCGCCGTAATGGCCTCGGCAGTCCACCACGGCCCGAGAACAGCCGTCAACTCACCCTTGACCTGCATCGGGTCACTGTGCGAAGCACCACAAACACGGCGGCGGGGGGGGGGGGGGGGGGGGGGGGGGGGGGGGGGAGGAGGGGGGGGGGGGGTGGGGGGGGGGGGGGGGGGGGGGGGGGGGAGGGGGGGGCG
>NZ_JBVHZJ010000042.1:14626-48982 GCF_055574655.1 Streptomyces sp. NPDC029956
AACAAGAGACCCGCTCACACCCCACTTGGGCGTGGTATGGTGGCGGGGGAAAAACAAACAGAAAGGCGGGGGGGGCCCACCCCCAACACGAAGTCGCCCCCCCCCCCGCCTGCCTGGCTCGGACGACCGTCAGGCGACGATCAGGTAGATGCCGTACGCGACGGCCGCCGCGCACAGGGCGAAGCAGGCGTACGCGGCGGTGCGGGCCAGGGCCGCGGAGCCTCCGCGGGCGGCGGCCTCCTCCTGCTTGGTGAGGCCGACGATGCCGAGGGAGAACAGGCCCACGAGGGCGACGGTCGCCACGAGGCTGACTCCGAAGACGGAGCCGAGAGCTGCCCAGTCGATCTTCATGTCGTTCGTTCCTTAGACCGCGGCGGCGGGGGCCGGGGGAGCGGTCGGGTCGGTGGGGACCGGCGCGGGGATGGTGGTCTTGAGGTCCTCGTCCGCGACGGCGGCGACGGAACCGGCGGCCGGCGGCGGGGTGACGGCCGCCATGGCGGTGGTCACGACGCCCGCGGGCTCGTCGTCGAGGTCGTCGGCGGTGACGTTGTTGTGGTCGACCGGCTTGCGACGGGAGAGCGACCAGATGACGGCGGAGCCGGAGACCAGCAGGACCGCGACGGCGGCGATGCCCCAGGGGCCCTGCTTGGTGAGGAACTCGGCACCGGCACCGACCACGGCCGCGGCGGGCAGGGTCAGACCCCAGGCGACGAACATCCGGGTGGCGGTCGACCAGCGGACCACGCCGCCCTTGCGGCCGAGACCGGCGCCCATCACGGCACCCGAGCAGGACTGGGTGGTGGAGAGCGAGAAGCCCAGGTGCGAGGAGGCGAGGATGACCGTCGCGGCGCTGGTCTGGGCGGCGAAGCCCTGCTGCGGCTGGAGGTCGGTGAGGCCCTTGCCCATGGTGCGGATGATGCGCCAGCCGCCGAGGTAGGTGCCGAGGGCGATGGCGACGCCGGCGGAGACGATGACCCAGAGCGGAGGGTTCGAGCCGGGGGCGACGACACCCTGGGTGACCAGGGCGAGGGTGATGATGCCCATCGTCTTCTGGGCGTCGTTGGTGCCGTGGGCGAGGGAGACGAGACCGGCGGAGGCGATCTGGCCGGCCCGGTAGCCCTTGGCCGTGGCCTTCGCCTCGGGGTTGGCCTTGATCCTGTACGTCAGCTTGGTGGCTGCCATCGCGGCGAGGCCGGCGACGAGCGGCGCGGCGACGGCCGGGATGAGGACCTTGGTGACGATGGTCGGGCCGTTCACGGCCGACCAGCCGGCCGACATGACCGCGGCACCGATGAGACCGCCGAACAGGGCGTGGGAGGAGCTGGACGGAAGTCCGAGCAGCCAGGTCAGGAGATTCCAGAGGATCGCGCCGACCAGCGCGGCGAAGATCACCTCTGTACGAATGCCCTCTTCGTTGATGATCCCGCCGGAGATCGTCTTGGCGACCTCCACGGACAGGAACGCGCCGACGAGGTTCAGCGCGGCGGACATGGCCACCGCCGTCTTCGGCTTGAGAGCACCGGTCGAGATGGTCGTCGCCATCGCGTTCGCGGTGTCGTGGAAACCGTTCGTGAAATCGAACACGAGAGCTGTCACGACCACAATGGCGAGCAGCAGCGTGATGTGTTCCATTTACCCAGGCAATCGTTTGAGGTCAGTGGCTGGACGAACGTAAGCAACCTGGGTGAACGGAAGGTGAACTGGGTCAGGCGGTGTGGTGTCCCGAACCGGTGTCAAGAGATTCCGCTTACGGTCCCGTTGCGCGCGCTGTCCACGATGCGGTCACCCCGCAACCCCGGGTAATCCGGGCCATCGCCGGGCACATGCGACCTGCCCCGGTTCCTCCCCGGGCACCCGGTTCCGCTCCCTGGACGGAACCATCCGACCGGGGGACCCCGTGGACGAGACCCATGTCACTCCCCGGAGGGCCCCGGGCGCCCGGGGGGCCCGGGAGGCCCGCCGGCCGTACCCCTCGTCCGTACCGTCGTCCGAACCCCTCGCCCGAACTCCTCGCCCGAACCCCCGTCCGAACCCCTCCGCCGGCCTCCGCTCCGGGGCCGTACGGGTCCCACCGGTGGCACTCCGCCCCCACCCTGCCGAGACTGGGAGCGTGCGCCCGGCTACAGCGACGGCAGCGGCCGTCACCACTCTGCTCGGTGTCGGCGCGGCCGCGTTCGCGGCCGGCCGGTACGCCAGCGACGTCGCCCTCAGGGCGCCGTCCGGACGTCCCCTGCCCGGGGACCCCAAACTCACCGTGCACGCCACGGGCCCCGAACGGATCACCCTCACCCGCAGCCTCGCCTCGCTGCGCCCCGGAACGTACGGGATGGAGGGACACGGCCAGCACGCCGTCGTCGGTCCGGTCCTCGACCGGGTCCCGCACACCGCCGACACCGTCGTCCGGCGCCTCGAACGCGTCGAGCGCGGGGTGCTCGGACCCGGCTCCCGCGTCCGCCTCACCCCCCAGCTGCACATCGGCACGCCGATCAGCGCTCTCGGGCTCGCCCACGAGGACGTCGAGATCCCCGGCGAGCTCGGACCCCTGCCTGCCTGGCTGGTCGCCGCACCCCGCACCACCTGGGTGATCGCCCTGCACGGCCTCGGCACCACCCGCGAGCACCCGCTGAACGTCGTCCCCTTCTTCAACCGCCGCAAGATCCCCGTCCTCGTCCCCGCCTACCGCGGCGACGAGGGAGCACCCGCCTCCCCCGACGGCCTCGCCCACCTCGGCGACTCCGAGTGGCGCGACGTCGACGCCGCCATCCGCTACGCCGTCCACCGGGGTGCGTCGAAGATCGTGCTGCACGGCTGGGGGACCGGCGCCTCGATGGCCCTGCGCGCCGCCACCGAATCCGGGGTGCGCGACCGGATCAGCGGCATCGTCCTCGACTCGCCCGTCCTGGACTGGGAGGCCACCCTCCGCAACCTCGCGGCGGCCCACCACGTCCCCGCGCCCCTGCTCCCGCTCGCCGTCCGCGCCGCCCAGGGCAGGACCGGACAGCACGGCGACCTCCTGGAGGAGGCCTCCGCGCCCGGCGCGCTGCGGGTCCCCGTCCTCCTCTTCCACGGCCCCGACGACACCATCGCCCCCTGGGAACCGTCCGTCGAACTCGCCGCCCGCCGACCCGATCTGGTCACCCTCCAGACCGTCCGGCACGCCCCGCACGCGTCGATGTGGAACGCCGACCCGGTCCGCTACGAGGAGGCCCTGCGCCGCTTCCTCACCCCGCTCCTCTAGGGCCCCGCGGAGGGCGTCGGGGACGGCGCGGCCGATTCCGATTGGGCTTTCGGGCCGTCAGCGGGAAGACTGCCCCCGTGACGTCTCGAAAGCCCGATGAACCATTGGCGCGCAACTCCAGACTCCGACTCGTCCGCCCGCGGGCGCTGGCCACCGCCCGACGGGCCGTGACGACCCGGCGCACCCGGCCGGCGCCGCGGCCGCCCGAGGGCACTCCGCCCCGTGCGGAGCTCGCCCGCCAGGCCCGGCACGTCCTCGCCGACGCGGTACGGATCGCCCGCTGGGCAGCCGTCGAGCGCGGCGCCACAGCGGCACCCCGCAGCGGCCCCGGAGCCGTCCCCGCACAGGAACGGGCCGCCGCCGCACTGAACCTGACGCCCGGCCAGATCCGGGCCGGCTGGGACCGCGCCCGGCTCGCCGGCCTCGTCGAGCTCCACGGCGACACCGCCCGCCCCGGCTGGCGGCTGCACGCCTGGGACCGTGACGACTCGGCCGTGCTGCGCGGCTGGGTCGCCCTCTTCGACGCCTGGTCCCTGGTGCACCCGGCCCCCGAGGGGGTCGAGCCGAGCGCCGTCGCCGAGGTCGTCGAGGCCCTCCCCCAGGTCCTGTCGCTGCTCCAGCTCTCCCAGGGCCCGGTCCTCGTCCCCGCCCTCCTCGACCTGCTCGGCCAGCGCGTCGAGGAGCTGCGCGAGGAGCGCTGCGAGGTCCCGGGGGCCGAACAGGCCCCCGAGGCCGTGGAGGCCGCCGGGGCCACCGGCGCGTCCGCCGCCGTGAACGCCGCGGCCGACGCGGCCGACGCCGCCGACGGCACCGACGGGCTCCCTGCCCTGCTCGACTGGGCACTCGAAGGCCTGGCGGCCGTCGGCGCGCTCACCCTGGACCCCGGCGCGGAGGGGCGTCACGCCACCCTGACCCCGCTCGGCAACTGGGCGGTCTGGGTCAAGCTGGAGCAGATCTGCGTCGCCGCGCAGAGCCCCGCCGGGAACATCGAGCAGTCCGCCGAGGACATGCTCCGCGGCTGCGCCCGGCTCACCCCCGGTCCGGCCCGCGCCGAGTACCGCGCCTGGCTCGCGGCCCGCACCCTGTCCAGCGCGGTGACCGAACTCCTCACCGTCGCCCGCGGCGAGGACGCGCTGCTGCGCGGGCTCGCCTTCGAGGCGCTCCGGGTCGTCGGCGCCCCCGCCGAGGCCGAGGTTCGGGCCACCGTCGCCGAACCCTCCCTGCGGCCGTACGCGCTGCTCTGGCTCGCCGAGTACGAGGGCGCCGACCCCGACGACGCCCAGGAGGTCCTCACCCGCGAGGAGTCCACCTGGCTCTGGGTGGACACGGCCGCCGCCGTCGCCGACCACGGGGAGAGCGAGCTGCTCGTCCGGCACCTCGACTCCGCCGTGCAGGGCACCGTCCCCGCGCTCCTCGACGAGATCAGGGCCGTCGGCCACCCCCGTACCGTGCAGGTCCTGGTCGCCCTCGCCGCCGCCCACCCGGACCCGGCGCTGGCAAAGGCCGTCCGCCGGGCCGCCTTCCAGGTCCACACCGGGGGAGCGTGACGGGATCCCCGCCCGGGGATCCCGAGGGAGACCCTCCGGCGCCCGCTACTCCGCGGCGCCGGGGGTGTACGTCCCGAAGCTCCAGACGTTGCCCTCGGCGTCCCTCGCCATGTAGTCCCGCGAGCCGTACTCCTGGTCCTTGGGGGGCATCACGATCTCGACGCCGTGGGCCACGGCCCGCGCGTGGTGCTCGTCGACGTCGTCCACGTGCACGAACACGCCGACCGGTCCCGCGTCGGTCATCAGCTTGTCGAACTCGCTGCCGGTGCCCTTGCTGCCCAGCATCACCATGCCGTTCCCGTACGACAGCTCGGCGTGCGCCACGCGCCCGTCCTCGGTCTCGTACACGGCGTTCGCGCGGAAGCCGAAGCCCTCCGTGAGCAGGCTGATCGCCGCCTTCGCGTCCTCGTACGTCAGCGTCGGACAGATGTGGGGAGCCTCAGCCATCCCGATCACTTCCTCTCGATTCAGTCGAATGTGACCCGCGTCTCAGTCTGGCAGTCCCCGTCGGCAATCAGCGGAAGGTGTTGCACCGGGCCATGTCGCCCGTCCGGTACCCCTCGTAGAACCACTGCTGACGCTGGGCCGCGGAGCCGTGGGTCCAGCTCTCCGGGGTCACCCGGCCCTGGAACCTCTCCTGGATCCGGTCGTCGCCCACCGCGGCCGCCGCGTCCAGGCCGTCCCGGATGTCCTCCTCCGTCAGCCGCGTGAGCAGCGGCCGGCCCGTACGGTCGTCGGGCGTGGTGGTGGCGTGCCGGGCCCACACGCCCGCGTAGCAGTCGGCCTGGAGCTCGACCCGCACGGCGTTGGAGTCCGCGCCGGTCCGCCCGTCCTGGGCGCGGCTCAGGGTCCCCATCAGGTTCTGGATGTGGTGGCCGTACTCGTGCGCCACCACGTACGCCTGGGCGAAGGGGCCGCCGCTCGACCCGAACTTGGTGCGCAGCTCGTCGAAGAAGCCCAGGTCCAGATAGACCTGCCGGTCGCCCGGGCAGTAGAACGGCCCCACCGCCGAGGTCGCGGAGCCGCAGGCGGTCGGGACCCGCCGGCTGAACATCACGGTGGCGGCGCTCCCGTAGGTTCCGCCCCGGCGCGCGTACTCGCTCCGCCAGAAGTCCTGCACGCTGTTGACGACGGCGACGATCCGGCAGTCCTCGCGGGTGTTGGCGTCCGAGCCCTTCCTGCAGGCCTGGGTCACCTGGGCGGCCCCCGAGGAGCTGGCCACCGGCTCGTCGCCGCCCGAGAGTCCGAGCTGGTCCGGCCCCACCCCGAGGAACAGGCCCAGGATCAGGGCGATGAAGCCGATGATGCCGCCGCCGACGGTCGCCTTCCCGCCCGGGATGCGGCTGCTCCGGACGTCCTTGACCTCCGAGGTGTCCAGATCGGCGTCGTCGTCGAACTGCACGGCCCACCATCCTCCGCGTCACTGCCGCGGCAGAGGCCGCCGCCCTGCGCCGAGTATCGGCCGATCTCCCAGCATTCGCCCCTTTTGTTCCAGCAACAGCGGTTATGTGAGAAAGCTCCGATCGGGCCCCTGGACCCCCTCGTGGCCTAAAAGCAGTTGCAGGGGCCCGTTAGACTGGCCGCATGGCCATTCTCCCCGTGCATTAGCGGCGTCGAAGCCCTCCACCAGCCGTCCTTCCGCCGTTTCCCATCGCCCTGGAGTCTGTCCGTGATCACCGCTTCCGGCATCGAGCTGCGCGCCGGCGCCCGAGTCCTCATCGAGTCCGCTTCCTTCCGTGTCGCCAAGGGCGACCGCATCGGCCTCGTCGGTCGCAACGGAGCGGGCAAGACCACCCTCACCAAGTGCCTCGCGGGCGAGGGCGTCCCCGCCGCCGGCCAGATCGCCCGCTCGGGAGAGGTCGGCTACCTCCCGCAGGACCCGCGCACCGGCGACCTCGACGTCCTGGCCCGCGACCGCATCCTCTCCGCCCGAGGCCTCGACGTCCTCCTCAAGAAGATGCGTATGAACGAGGAGCGCATCGCCACCGGCGCCGGCGCCACCCGCGACAAGGCGATGCGGCAGTACGAGCGCCAGGAGACCGAGTTCCTGACCAAGGGCGGGTACGCGGCCGAGGCCGAGGCCTCCACCATCGCCGCCGCCCTGGGTCTGCCCGACCGGGTCCTCGGCCAGCCGCTGCACACCCTCTCCGGTGGTCAGCGCCGCCGTGTCGAGCTCGCCCGGATCCTCTTCTCCGACGCCGACACGCTCCTCCTCGACGAGCCGACCAACCACCTCGACGCCGACTCCATCGTCTGGCTCCGGGACTACCTGAAGAGCTACCGCGGCGGCTTCATCGTGATCTCCCACGACGTCGACCTCGTCGAGACCGTGGTCAACAAGGTCTTCTACCTGGACGCCAACCGCTCCACGATCGACGTCTACAACATGGGCTGGAAGCTCTACCAGCAGCAGCGCGAGGCCGACGAGAAGCGCCGCAAGCGCGAGCGCCAGAACGCCGAGAAGAAGGCCGCGGCCCTCAACTCGCAGGCCGACAAGATGCGGGCCAAGGCCACCAAGACCGTGGCCGCGCAGAACATGGCCAAGCGCGCCGAGCGACTGCTCTCCGGTCTCGAGGCGGTGCGCGCCTCCGACAAGGTCGCCAAGCTCCGCTTCCCCGACCCCGCGCCCTGCGGCAAGACCCCGCTGACGGCCGAGGGACTCTCGAAGTCCTACGGCTCGCTCGAAATCTTCACCGATGTGGATCTCGCGATCGACAAGGGCTCGCGCGTCGTCATCCTCGGCCTCAACGGCGCGGGCAAGACCACGCTGCTCCGGCTGCTCGCCGGCGCCGAGAAGCCCGACACCGGCGAGGTGACCCCGGGCCACGGTCTCAAGCTCGGCTACTACGCCCAGGAGCACGAGACGCTCGACCCCGAGCGCAGCGTCCTGGAGAACATGCGCTCGGCCGCGCCGGACCTCGACCTCGTCCAGGTCCGCAAGACGCTCGGCTCGTTCCTCTTCTCCGGCGACGACGTCGACAAGCCGGCCGGGGTGCTCTCCGGTGGCGAGAAGACCCGTCTGGCCCTGGCCACCCTGGTCGTCTCCTCGGCGAACGTGCTGCTCCTCGACGAGCCCACCAACAACCTGGACCCGGCCAGCCGCGAGGAGATCCTCGGGGCCCTGCGGACCTACAAGGGCGCCGTCGTCCTCGTCACCCACGACGAGGGCGCGGTCGACGCGCTGGAGCCGGAGCGGATCATCCTGCTCCCGGACGGCGTCGAGGACCTGTGGGGCCCGGACTACGCGGACCTGGTCGCGCTCGCCTGACCCGGAGAGGACCGGGTGATCATGCCCGGCTGGATCATTCGGCCCACGGGTGATCCTTCATCTGAGTGAGGGCGTCTCGTACACCCCGGCGCGGTGCTCTGCCGAATCCTTCCGGCAGACCCGCGCCGTACGTGCGTTCCCCCTGTATCGCTGACCTGCTGATTCCCGTGTCGGGTGCCGGGGAGCCCGGTTTCCGGCCCAGCGGAATCAAGGGTTCCGGTCGTGACGAACGCGCGCCTGTCCACAAACCCGGCGGCATGGACCTTGTCGAATGGGTGGCCAGGACGGACGGGAGGGGTGATCATGAGAAGTCCAGAGCGCACTTCCCATGAGGAGGCACGGGTGGCCGAGACTCTGAAGAAGGGCAGCCGGGTGACCGGCGCCGCGCGCGACAAGCTCGCGGCAGACCTGAAGAAGAAGTACGACTCCGGTGCGAGTATCCGGGCGCTGGCCGAGGAAACGGGCCGCTCCTACGGATTCGTCCACCGGATGCTCAGTGAGTCCGGAGTCACGCTGCGTGGACGCGGCGGAGCGACCCGGGGCAAGAAAGCCGCCTCGGCCTGACATAGGACGCCTCGACCGGGCCACCGGATCTCCCGGTGGCCACCCGGTCGGTCATCGCGCCGGCCAGGTGGTTACTGTGCAGTCACTTAGCATTTCGCATGCAGTGTGCTGCACCGTAACCGGAGGCGCCCCATGACTACGCTCGACGACTCTGAGCTCGTATTCGACAAGGACGGTGTACGGCTCACCGTCGAGGACGCCGTTGCCACGGTGACCCTGACCAATCCGGCGAAGCGCAACGCTCAGTCTCCCGCTCTGTGGCGGGCGTTGACAGAAGCCGGCCGGTCTTTGCCCGGCAGCGTGCGGGTCGTCGTTCTGCGCGGTGAGGGACAGTCCTTCTCCGCCGGACTCGACCGGCAGGCGTTCACGCCCGAGGGCTTCGACGGAGAGCCGTCCTTCCTCGATCTCGCGCGCGGTTCCGACGCGGACCTCGACGCGGTCATCGCCGAGTACCAGGAGGCGTTCACCTGGTGGCGCCGCAGCGACCTCGTGTCGATCGCGGCCGTCCAGGGGCACGCCATCGGCGCGGGCTTCCAGCTCGCCCTCGCCTGCGACCTGCGGGTCGTCGCCGAGGACGTGCAGTTCGCCATGCGCGAGACCAGCCTGGGTCTCGTCCCGGACCTGACCGGGACGCACCCGCTCGTCTCGCTCGTCGGCTACGCCCGCGCGCTGGAGATCTGCGCGACCGGCCGCTTCGTCCACGCGGAGGAGGCCGAGCGCATCGGCCTCGCCAACCTGTCCGTGCCCGCCGACGAGCTCGACGCGGCGGTACGGGACCTCGCCGCCGCCCTGCTCGCGGCGCCGCGCGACGCGGTCACCGAGACCAAGGCGCTCCTCCAGGGCGTCTCCGGCCGCTCGTACGAGGAGCAGCGCGTCGCCGAGCGTGCCGCCCAGGCCCGCCGTCTGCGCGACCTCGCGGGCCTCGGCGACTGACGCTCGCACGCGCAGCCTGCCTGCCCCGGGGTGTGTCCCGTCTGATCGACACGACACCCCGACAGGGCCTAGCCGTCTCTTCCGGATCTTGCCTGGCCCGCGCCGCCCGGCACCGCACCTCGCCGCGTTGTCGGGACACCCGAGTACATCCAGTACACGCCGCCCCTCCGCCTTGCGATGCGTCCCCTCGGCCCTGGCGGACCTGGGGAGACCCCAGGCACCGGACGACGCGGGCCTGACCGGCAGGATCCGGAAGAGACGACCTAGCGCAGGTCCGACACCACGACCGTGACCGCGACGCCCTCCGGGGCGATCGCGGTCACCGCCGTGCGCACCGCGCGGGCCACGTCCAGGGGGCGGGCCCCGGCCGTCACGGCCAGTTCCACCCGCACCCCGTCGGGCCCCCGGCGCACCGGCGGACCCAGCGTGTCCGTCACCGCCGCGACCCCCGTCACCCCGAGCGCGGCGAGTGCCAGAGGGTCGTCCGTCGCCGGAGAGGTCGGGCCCGGTCGGGGAGCCGCACCGGCGTCCGGTTCCGGCGGCGCCGCGTCGAGCAGCTCCGCCACCCGCAGGTCCACCGCGTCGACCACCAACCCGAGCCCGCCCTCGGCCGAGGAGAGCAGCGCCGCCCGCAGTTCCTCGGTGAGTTCCGGCAGCGGGCGCCCGGCCACCGCGCCGAACGAGGCCGAGACGAGCACGGCCCCCGACTCCGGATCCTCGGGGGCCTCCGCCGGTCCGATCCGCAGCCGGCCCGGCACCACGCCGCGTACCTCCGCGGCCACCCTGCCGAGGACCTCGCGCACCGCCCGCTCGGTGATCCAGGCCCCCTCCGCCGTCGCTCCGAGCGGCAGCAGCCTGCCCGGGGCGAGGCGGTCGCGTACCGCCGCCGTCCAACCCTCAGCCGTCGTCATTACCCCAGCCTGCCGTATCCCCGGGGCGAGACCGGGTAAGCGCCCTTAGTGTGGGCGAAGAACCCCGAAATAACCCAGAAGGGGCGAAACGTGATGACGGACACCACGCATTCCAGCGAGTCCACCGGCGACGAACCGCGCCGGACCTCGGTCACCAAGCGCGGCGGCGGCGCTCCCGCCTCCCGGGGCCGGACCACCATCGCCGACGGAGTCGTCGAGAAGATCGCCGGACTTGCCGCCCGTGACGTCGAAGGCGTCCACGCCATGGGCAGCGGCCTCTCCCGTACCTTCGGCGCCGTGCGGGACCGGGTCCCGGGCGGGGGCAGCAGCAAGTCGAACGTCACGCGAGGGGTGAAGGCCGAGGTCGGCGAGGTGCAGACCGCGCTCGACCTGGAGATCGTCGTCGACTACGGCGTCTCGATCGCCGACGTCGCCGGCGATGTCCGCGAGAACGTCATCGCGGCCGTGGAGCGCATGACGGGCCTCGAGGTCGTCGAGGTCAACATCGCGGTCAGCGACGTCAAGCTGCCCGATGAGGAGGAGGACGAGCCGGAATCGCGGCTGCAGTAGGCGCTGACGGCTTGGTAGAGGGGGCTCGGGAAGACTCGGAAAGAGGTCAGGAATGAGCATGGCGGTGGTCGGCCTGGTGGCCGGCATGGCTCTCGGCTTCGCCGGATACTTCGGCGGTTTCGGAGCGTTTGTTCTGGTCGCGGCTTTGGGGGCGATCGGCTTCGTGGCAGGCCGCTTCCTCGACGGCGACCTCGAACCCGGTGACTTCTTCCGGGGCCGCGACCGCGGCGACCGGCCGCGGTGACGGGGGTGGCAGCCCGACTCGCCGACCGGGGCCCGATGCGCGACCGGGGAGCGACCAAGATCGCCGACCGGGTCGTCGCGAAGATCGCCGCGCAGGCGGCGAGGGAGGCCGCGGGCCCCGCTCCGGCGGGCGGATCGAAGCCGCACGCCTCGGTCGTCGTCCACCGGGACGTCGCCCGGGTCGCGGTGAGCCTCGAACTCGACTACCCCACCGACATCGGACGCCGGTGCGGCGCCGTGCGCGGCCGGGTCCGCGCGCGCGTGGAGGAGCTCGTGGGCATGGAGGTCCACGAGGTCACCGTCCAGGTGGAACGCCTCCACTCCGCGCTCACCGGCCAGTCCTCCCCGAGGGGCCGCCTGTCATGACGACGCCCCCCGAACCGCCCCCCGCCGACGAGCCGGCCCCGGCCTCCGGCGACGAGCCGACCCGGGCCCGCGGCGGCGACCCCGGCTCACCCGCCGGCTCCCACCCCGACGCGCCTGCTGCCGGCTCCCGCTCGGGGGCCCACTCCGACGACGGCACCGTCCTCACCGAAGCCGCCCCCGCCCCCACACCCCGCGTCCGCCGCTTCTGGTCGGTCCGCCGCATCCCCGCCGCCGTGCTCGCGGCGTTCGTCCTCGGCGGAGCCGGGCTCCTGCTCTACGACGTGGCCTCCGTACGGGCCGACCGCAGCGCCATGGCCTGGCGGCGTGAACTCGCCGACGGCCTCGCGACCCGGCCGCTCGACGACACCGCGGTCGTCCTGGGCGCCGCCCTCGCGGTCGTCCTCGGCCTCTGGCTGCTGGTCCTGGCCACGACCCCGGGCCTGCGCGAGATCCTCCCGATGCGTCGCGAGCACGCCGACGTGCGGGCCGGACTCGACCGGGAGGCCGCCACCCTCGCCCTGCGGGACCGGGCCATGGAGGTCTCCGGCGTGCAGTCCGTCCGGGTCCGCGTCGGCCGCGCCAAGGTGGCGGCCAAGGCGGTCTCGCACTTCAGGGCGCTCGACGAGGTCCGCGGCGACCTGGAGACGGCCCTCGCGGCCGGCATCGACGAACTCGGCCTCGCCCACCCGCCCGCGCTGACGGTACGGGTGGCCCGGCCGCCCAGGAAGGGATGAGCCCGTGAGGGTCGTCGTCCTCGACGGGACGAACCCGCAGAGGGTCGTCCTCCGGAAAGGAGTGAGCCGGTGAGTGTCGTCCTCCGGCGCGTCAACCGTGCCCTGCTCGGGCTTGCCGGGCTGCTCCTCGTCGTCCTCGGCGGGGCGGTCCTCGCCGCCTCCCTCGATCTGTCCGTACCGTCCTGGTGGCCCTGGTCGGGCCCCTCGGACGTGCTGCTGTCCGCCGCCGACCGGCAGCGCTGGCGCGAGGAGAGCTGGTGGTGGCCGGTGGTCATCGCGGCCCTCGGACTCGTCGTCCTCCTCGCCCTGTGGTGGCTGCTCGCCCAGTTCCGGCGGGCCCGGCTCGCCGAGGTCGTCGTCGACAGCGGTGACGGCGAGGCGGCCGTCCTGCGCGGCCGGGCCCTGGAGGGCGTCCTGGAGGCGGACGCCACGGCCCAGGAAGGCGTGGCCAAGGCCCGGGTCTCCCTCACGGGCCGCCGGGCCACCCCCCGTACCCGTGTCGCGCTCCTCCTGGAGCCGTACGCCTCCCCGGGGGACGCCCTGACCACGCTCAGCACCCAGGCCCTGGCCCACGCGCGGACGTCCACGGGCCTGTCCGCCCTGCCCACGGAGGCGCGCCTGCGGGCGGTGAAGCACCGGGCCCGCAGGGTCACCTGAGGGTCAGAACCCGGCGCGCGCCCCGCCGTCCACCGGGAGCATCAGTCCCGTCAGGTACGAGGCGGCCGGCGACAGCAGGAAGGCCGCCGTCCGCCCGAACTCCTCCGGGGTGCCGTAGCGGCGCAGCGGGATGGTGGCCTCGTTGGCCGCGCGGGCCGCGTCCGCGTCGCCGGAGAGCGAGTCCAGGAACCGCACCCGGTCCGTGTCGATCCGGCTGGGCAGCAGCCCGATCACCCGCACCCCACGCGGCCCCAGGTCGTTGGCGAGGGACTTCGCGAAGCCCGCGAGACCCGGGCGCAGACCGTTGGAGATCGTCAGGCCGGGGATCGGCTCGTGGACCGAGCCGGACAGGACGAAGCCGATGACGCCGCCCTCGCCGAGGCTCTCGGCGGCCGCGCGGGCCAGTCGTACGGCCCCGAGGAACACGGTGTCGAAGGCGGTCGCCCAGTCCTCGTCGGTGTTGTCGGCCGCGAAACCGGGCGCCGGTCCGCCGACGCTGATGAGGATGCCGTCGAAGCCGCCGAACCGCGCCCGCGCCTCGGCGACCAGCCGCGCCGGGGTCTCCGGGTCGGTGTTGTCGGCGGCGATGCCCGCCGCGCCCGGCCCCAGCCCGGCCACGGCCTCGGCGACGGTCTTCTCCTCGCGGCCGGTGACGAGCACCTTGGCCCCCTCGGCGAGCAGCGCCTCGGCGGAGGCCCGCCCGAGCCCCCGCGTCGCCCCGGTCACCACGTACACACGGTCCTTCAGTCCAAGATCCATGGACCTATCCTGCCGGGTCCTGATCCTCGGCTGCCAGCGCGAGCGCCGTGCCCACCAGGCCGATGTGACTGAAGGCCTGCGGGAAGTTGCCCAGCTGGCGGTCCGTCACCGGGTCGTACTCCTCCGCCAGGAGGCCGACGTCGTTGCACAGGGCCACGAGACGTTCGAAGAGCTCGCGGGCCTCCTCGCGGCGGCCGCACAGCCGGAGCGCGTCCGCGAGCCAGAAGGAGCAGACCAGGAAGGTGCCCTCCTGCCCCGGGAGACCGTCCACCGCCTCCGAGCCGGTGCTGTAGCGGCGTACGTAGCCGCCGTGCATCAGCTCCTCCCGTACCGCGTCCACCGTGCCCACCACCCGGGGGTCGTCCGGCGGCAGGAAGCCGACCTGCGGGATGAGCAGGGTCGCGGCGTCCAGCTCCTGCGAGCCGTACGACTGGGTGAAGGTGTTCCGCACCGGGTCGTAGGACCGGGCGCACACCTGGGCGTGGATCTCGTCCCGCATCGTCCGCCACCGTGCCGCGTCCCCCGGCAGCGAGGGGTCCGCCTCCAGGGTGCGCACCGCCCGGTCGGCGGCCACCCAGGCCATCACCTTCGAGTGGGTGAAGTGCCGGCGCGGCCCGCGTACCTCCCACAGTCCCTCGTCGGGCTCGCGCCAGGTCGACTCCAGGAAGCCGAGCAGGCTCAGCTGGAGGTTCCAGGCGTGCCGCTCCGCGGGAATCCCGGCCTCACGCGCCCGGTGGAACGAGTCCATGACCTCGCCGTACACATCGAGCTGGAACTGGTCCACGGCCGCGTTCCCGGTCCGTACCGGCGCCGAGTCGGCGTAGCCGCGCAGCCACGGCAGGGTGGTCTCGGGGAGCCGGCGCTCCCCGGCGGGCCCGTACATGATCTGCAGGTCGGCCGGGTCTCCGGCGACCGAGCGGAGCAGCCAGTCCCGCCAGGCGCAGGCCTCGTCGACGTACCCGGCGGCGAGCAGCGCGCCGAGGGTGAGGGAGGAGTCGCGCAGCCAGCAGGCCCGGTAGTCCCAGTTCCGTACGCCGCCGACCTCCTCCGGCAGGGAGGTGGTGGGAGCGGCCATGATGCCGCCGGTGGGGGCGTAGGTGAGGGCCTTGAGGGTGATCAGGGAGCGCAGCACCGCCTCCCGGTACGGGCCCCGGTAGGTGCAGCGGCCCGCCCACTCCCGCCAGTCCGCGAGCGACTGTTCGAGCGCCTCGAAGGGGTCGACGAGGTCGGGGCGCGGCTCGTGCGAGGGGTGCCAGGTCAGGACGAAGGCCACCTTCTCGCCTGCGGAGACGGTGAAGGAGGAGCAGGTGGAGAACTGCTGGCCCCAGGTCTTCACGGGCGGCTCGCTGCGCAGCCAGACCGCGTCGGGCCCGGCGACCGCGACCCGGTGGCCGTCGGAGCGGCGCATCCAGGGCACGATCGAGCCGTAGTCGAAGCGGAGCCGCAGGACGCCGCTCATCTCGACCGTGCCGCTGACGCCCTCGATGATCCGCATCAGGTCCGGGGCCCTGTCGCGCTGTGGCATGAAGTCGACGACCTTGACCGTGCCGGTACGGGTCTCCCAGTAGGTCTCCAGGACGAGGGAGTCCTCGGCGTACCGGCGGGAGGCACAGGTCGTGGCGCCCTTGGGGGCGATCCGCCAGTGGCCGTTGTTCTCGTCGCCGAGGATCGCGGCGAAGCAGGCGGCGGAGTCGAAGCGGGGCAGACACAGCCAGTCGACCGACCCGTCGCGGCCGACGAGCGCGGCGGTCTGGAGATCGCCGATGAGGGCGTAGTCGTCGATACGTTGCGTCACGCTTTGGGCTGTTCCCGGAAGCGGCGGCGGTCAATCAGAGGGACGGGGTGGCCTGGATCGCTTCCGGGTCCTGTTCCGGGGTTCCCGGGGTGTCGTTTCCCTTGGTGCCGGTGGTGGCGGCGGTCTGCCGGTCGTGCTTCTCGCGGCGGACCAGGATCACCCAGCCGACGGGTACCCCGGCCGCGAAGAGCCACCACTGCACGGCGTACGCCATGTGGGCGCCGATCGACGTGTGGTCGGGCTCGGGGATCAGCTCGGGGGTGTCCCCGGCGGGCTCGGGCCCGGTCTGCTCAAGGTAGCCGCCGAGCACCTCGCGGCCGATGAGCTCCGCCTGCTGCGTGCTGTTGATGAGCATGACCTGGCGGTCCGGCAGACCCTTCAGGTCCTTGATGCCGCTGGCGCCGGTCGTCTCGTCGGCCTTGAGCCGGCCGCTGATGGTGACCTCGCCCTTGGGGGCGGGCGGCACCGGCGGGTAGGAGTGCTGGTCGGCGGCGGCCGGGATCCAGCCGCGGTTCACCAGGACGATCCGGCCGTCCCGGAGGACCAGCGGGCTCAGGATGTGCACGCCGACCCGCTCGTCGGAGGAGGTGCGGCGGCGGACGACCACCTCGTGGGCGGTGTCGAAGGTGCCGGTGGCGGTCACGGGCCGCCAGTAGTCGGAGCGCGGGACCGTGTGGCCGGGGGTGGTGAGCTCCTCGACCGGGACCGGCTTCGCCGCGATGCTGTCCGCGATCAGGGCGTTCTGGGCGACCCGGCGCTCGTGCCGGTGGAACTGCCAGAAGCCCAGCTCGATCATCGTCGGGACGAGGACGAGGGCGATCAGGGTGAGGATCACCCACTGCCGGGACAACAGGAAGCGGTACACCCCATGACCGTACAACTCGGTCCATGGGGTGTACGCACGGGGGGCGGCTCGCGGGAGGCGAGCCCAGGATCGTTTCCTCGGACCCTGTCGTTCTCGGCCCCTGCGGCTTCACGCCCTGGCGTTCTCGACCCCGACGGCCTCACACCCTGTCGACGATGCCCACCCTTCCCTCCGCGCGGGCGCAGTGACCGCCGCAGTACCAGCTGCCGTCGACCTCGACGCCCTGTCCGATGATCTGGACCCGGCAGTGCTCGCAGATGGGCGCCATGCGGTGGATGGCGCAGGCGAAGCAGTCGAAGACATGGACCGCGCCTTGCGCATGTACCTCGAAGGACATGCCGTAATCGTTTCCGCAGACCTCACAACGTGCCATGCGCCACAGGGTGAGGCTCCCGGCGGGCGTGCGCAGCTCGGCACGCCCGCAGGGCCGGGGGTGTCACCCGTCTGCCGGGGCCACGTCCCGCAGCAACTGGGTGTACGCGGCCTCGTCGACGATCGGTGTGCCGAAGGACTTGGCCTTGACGGTCTTGGAGGTCGCGGAGTCCGGGTCGTTGGTGACGAGGAGGCTCGTCAGCCGGGAGACGCTCCCCGCCACGTGGAGCCCGGCGTCGACCGTGCGGTCCTCGAGGAGCTCGCGGTCGACGGAGGTGTCCCCGGAGAACGCCACCCGCATGCCCTGCTTGAGTGGTTTGTCCGTCTCGTACCGGCCCGGGTTCGGGTACGGGCACGGCGGCCGCTTCCGTGAGGGGCGCCAGCTGCCCGCCCGGTACGAGGAGGCGTACCCGGCCTGGTGGCCGATCCGCGGCTGCTGCGCGGGTGACGCTGCCCACTCCGTCAGCGGCCGGCACTCCAGGAGCGGCAGCCGTACGTTGCGCTCGGCCGCCGCGTGCAGGCTCGGCCGGAACGCCTCGGCCAGCACCCGCGCGTCGTCCAGCGCGTTGTGCGCGCGCTGCTGCACCACGCCGAAGTGCGCGGCGAGGGACTCCAGCTTGTGGTTGGGCAGCGGGAGCGACAGCTCCTTGGCCAGCGCGATCGTGCACAGCCGCTGCCGCACCGGCGCGGCCGACTCCGCGCGCGCGTACTCCCGGGCGATCATCTGCCAGTCGAACATCGCGTTGTGCGCGACGAGCACCCGTCCGTCCAGCCGGGCCGCGAACTCCGCCGCGATCTCCGGGAAGAGCGGCGCGCCCTCCAGGACGTCCGTGGTCAGCCCGTGGATCCAGACCGGTCCGGGATCACGTTCGGGATTGACGAGGGTGTACCAGTGGTCCTCGACGTTCCCCTGGGCGTCCAGCCGGTAGACGGCAGCCGAAACTATCCGGTCGTCGCGGGCGAGTCCGGTGGTCTCCACGTCGACGACCGCGTACCCCTGCGGGTAGGCGGCCGGCCACGTCGCTGCTGTCGTACGGTCGTCAAGCACGGTCAATGAGAATACGGCCCGCGGCCGACAACTCCGTCCCCGGTGTCCCCGGAGGCCCCGGAACCGGCCACGCGCCTCAGCCCAGCAGGGCCACCAGATCCCCGGCCGAGCTCCCCGCCGTGCGAGCCCACGCCCTGGAAGCCGTCGGACGGTGGCAGACGCAGATCCGTCCGGAGGAACGTGCGGTGCTCCAGATCGACCGGCATCGGCACATGGACCTGGGAGAGCCGTCCCCGCGCGAGCCGACTCCAGGACGGCCCCCGCGCGCGTTCCACCGAATCAATCCGGGGTCCCGCCGCGGTGCCCCAACAGGCCGTCCACCAGCGCCCGTACGGAGGTCACGAAGAGCCGCTCCGGGTCGACCGGGGCGGCCAGGGCACGGGTGAGGGCGGGGTCGGGCAGGTCCGTCGCCGTCTGCCAGAGCTCCGTCTCGGCGGGCGACTGGGCGGGGGAGCGTTCCCGGTTGCGCTCGACCAGGAGGTGACCGACGACCTGGATCTGCACGGCCCGCACCGCCTCCGCCGCCCGGGCGCCGCGCAGGCCCGCCGCGTGGACCTCCTGGGCCAGGGCGCGCTGGGCGGGCAGGAACATCCGCTCGGTCAGGCCCCGTTCGTGGACCATCGCCACCAGGTGGGGGCGGGCGCGGAGCTCGTGGCGGAGGGTGCGGGCCACCGAGACGATCCGGGTCGCGGGGGTGCGGCCGTGCGGGGTGATCGCGGCGAGGTCGGCGACCGTCCGCTCGACCAGCGCGTCGAGCAGCGACTCGCGGTTGCCGACGTGCCAGTAGATCGAGGTGACCGCGGTGCCGAGCTCGGCCGCGAGCCTGCGCATGGTGAGGGCGTCCGGGCCGTGCTGTCGCACCAGGGCGGCGGCGGTCTCCAGGACTTCCTCGCGGGTGAGTGCGGCGCGCGCCATCCGTTCCCCCAACTCTCCCGCGTGCGCGGGTCTTTACCCTTCATCGCCGCCGGTGTAACTCTGTTACAGACCCGACCCGCTGAAGGGTGGTACGTCATGGCACGAGTACGGTACGGGGCGCGCACGGACGCCGAGATCACGGCGGCCCGCACCAGGAGCGCGAAGCTCCCCGACATCTGGTCCACCGGAGTGGTCGCCGTCTGGGAGACCGATCCGGACGTGGTGGCGGCCGTCCTGCCGCCCCCGCTGAAACCCACCGAGCGGCCCCTCGTGCGGGCCAACATCTCCCAGGTCGACCTGCCCGGCTATCCCCTCGGCGCCGGCTCGGTGGCGGTCGCCGCCGCCCACGGCGACCGCGAGGGCTGGTACCCGCTGGTGATGCCGATGACCCACGAGCGCGCCCTCGTCGGCGGCCGCGAGGTCTTCGGCGAGCCGAAGAAGCTCGGCGAGGTCGTCGTCGAGCGCGACGGGCTCGTCGTCCGCGCGGCGCTCGGGCGGCACGGCATCGACTTCGTCGAGGTGCGCGGCGCGGTCTCCGGGCCGCTGCCGCTGCCGGAGCCGACCGAGAAGACCGACTTCTACTTCAAGTTCCTGCCGGGCGTGGAGGGTTCGGGCTTCGACGCCGACCCCGTCCTCGTCCACTGCGTCCGCAACGAGAAGGTGCGGAAGCTGGAGCGCGTCACCGGCGACGTGGTGCTGCGCGAGTCCATGTACGACCCGGTCGCCGACCTCCCCGTACGCCGGCTCGTCGAGATCACCATCGGCGAGAAGACCACCGACCAGAAGGGCACGGTCGCCGAACGCGTCTCCGCGCAGGCCCTCCTGCCGTACATCCACCAGCGGTACGACGACCCGCAGCAGATCCTCGACGGCCCGCCCGAGGGGAGCGTCTGATGGAGCTGCGCGAGGGGCAGGTCGCCGTCGTCACCGGCGCGGCGAGCGGCATCGGCCTCGCGATGGCCCGCCGCTTCGCCGCCGAAGGCCTGGCCGTCGTCCTCGGCGACGTCGAGGAGGGCGCGCTCGCCGAGGCCGCCGACGAGCTGATGGCAGGAGGGGCACAGGTCCTCGCCCGGACGGTCGACGTCTCGGACCGCGACGACGTCCGGGGGTTCGCGGAGGCCGCGTACGAGACCTTCGGCGCCGTCCACGTCCTCTGCAACAACGCCGGCGTCGGCTCCGGCGCCGAGGGCCGCATGTGGGAGCACGAGCCCAACGACTGGAAGTGGGCCTTCTCCGTCAACGTCTGGGGCGTCTTCCACGGCATCCAGGCCTTCGTCCCCCGGATGCTGGCGGGCGGCGAACCCGGCCATGTCGTCAACACCTCCTCCGGCGACGGCGGCATCGCCCCGCTGCCCACCGCCTCCGTGTACGCGGTCACCAAGGCGGCCGTCGTGACCATGACCGAGTCGCTCTACGCCCACCTCAGGGCCGAGCACGCGCGTGTGAGCGCCTCCGTGCTCTTCCCCGGACCGCACATGCTCCGCACCGGACTCTGGGAGTCGCACCGCAACCGGCCCGAGCGGTACGCCAAGGAGCGCCCGCGCAGGACCCCCTACCGCAGCCTCGACCAGTGGGAGGCCGCCATGAAGGAGGCCGGCCACGAGGTCGCCTTCACCCCGGTGGAGGAGGTCGCCGAGCACGTCGTCGACGGCATCCGCGCCGACCGCTTCTGGATGCTGCCGGAGAGCGAGCACAGCGACCGGCAGATCACGGCGCGCTCGCGGTCGATGCTCGACCGCTCGAACCCGTCGTACCTGGAGAACTTCATCCTCGACTGAGGGGGCCCCGATGGCCGATCCGAACGATCCGTATCTGATCATCTCCTCCGACTGCCACGCCGGGCTGCCCACCGAGGAGTACCGGCCCTACCTCGACTCCCGCTTCCACGGCGCGTTCGACGAGTTCCTCGCCGGACGCGAGGCACGCCGGGAGGCCATGACCCGGCTCGGGGTCCGCAACGAGGCCTTCGCGAACAAGTGGTTCACCGACAACGAGGAAGGGCTGCGCGGCGGCTGGGACATCGGGCAGCGGCTCAAGGAGCTCGACGGCGACGGGGTGGCGGCCGAGGTCGTCTTCCCCGACGCGGACGCCGTCGACAGCCAGACCGCCGCGCCCTTCGGTGTCGGCCTCGGCCTCTCCGGCGACCAGGACCCGCTGCTCGGCATGGCGGGCGCGCAGGCGCACAACCGCTGGCTCGCCGAGTTCGTGGGAGGGAACGCCGACAACGCGGCGCGGCACTGCGGGGTGGCGCTGCTGCCGATCACCGCCGAGCCCGCGAAGGTCGTCGCCGAGATCCACCGGGCCAAGGAGTCCGGGCTCGGGGCGCTGATGATCCCCTCCATGTGGGTGGACAAGGAGCCGTACCACGACCGGCGCTACGACCCGGTCTGGGCGGCCGCCGCCGAGACCGGGATGCCCCTGGTCACCCACTCGGGAGCGGCGCCGCGCGAGGAGTACGGCGACCACCTCGGCATCTACGTCTCGGAGGTCACCTGGTGGCCGGCCAGGCCGCTGTGGTTCCTGCTCTGGTCGGGCGTCTTCGAGCGGCACCCCGGGCTCCGGTTCGGGGTCGCCGAGTCCGGCTGCTGGTGGCTGCCGAACCTCCTCTGGTTCATGGACCGGCTCTACCTCGGTGCGCACGGCGGCAAGAAGCTGTCCCCGTTCGCGGAGCTGAGGCGGCCGCCGAGCGAGTACCTGGACCGGCAGGTCTTCATCTGCGCCACCAACACCAAGCGGCGCGAACTCGCCCAGCGGTACGAGATCGGCGTCGACAACATCCTGTGGGGCTCGGACTTCCCGCACCCGGAGGGAACCTGGCCCGACACGCGCGCGTGGCTCCGGAAGACCTTCCACGACATCCCGGTGACCGAGACCCGCAGGATGCTCGGCCTCGCGGCGGCCGAGGTCTTCGGATTCGACGTCCAGAAGCTGGATCCGATCGCCCGCCGGATCGGCCCCACCCCCGCCGACCTCGGCCAGCCCGCCGACCAGACCGCCGTGGAGGCCTCCTGGGCCCGCTCGCGCGAGGTCGGCCGACACTGGCTGACGGACCACGACTTCCCCACCCTGGGGGTGAGCTGATGGACCGCTACACCGTCATCTCGGCGGACTGCCACGCCGGCGCCGACCTCCTCGACTACCGCCCGTACCTGGAGAAGAAGCACCACGAGGCCTTCGACGCCTGGGCCGCCTCCTACGTCAACCCGTACGAGGACCTGCTCGCCGACACCGCCGACCGCAACTGGAACTCGGAGCGTCGGCTGCGCGAGCTGGAGGCGGACGGCATCGTCGCCGAGGTCGTCTTCCCCAACACCGTCCCGCCGTTCTTCCCCAAGGCCTCCCTGATGGCCCAGCCGCCCACCGCGGCCGAGTACGAGCAGCGCTGGGCCGGACTCCAGGCGCACAACCGCTGGCTGGCCGACTTCTGCGCGGCCGCGCCGGGGCGCAGGGCCGGCGTGGCACAGATCCTCCTCAACGACGTCGACGCGGCGGTCGCCGAGATCCGCCGCGCCCGCGGGGCGGGACTCACCGGCGGCATCCTGCTGCCCGGGGTGCCGCCCGGCTCACCGGTCCCCGAGCTCTACTCGGAGGCGTACGACCCGATCTGGGCGGTCTGCGCCGAACTCGACGTCCCCGTCAACCACCACGGCGGCTCGGCGTCGCCCCCGCTCGGCGACGAACCGGCCGCCCGCGCCGTCTTCATGGTGGAGACCACCTGGTTCTCCCACCGGGCGCTGTGGCACCTGGTCTTCGGCGGGGCCTTCCGGCGCCACCCCGGGCTCAAGCTGGTCCTGACCGAACAGGGCTCGGGCTGGATCCCGGGCGTGCTCGACATGCTGGACTACTACCACGGCCGCCTGGTGTCGGCCGCGACGAAGGCCTCCACGGCGGAGTCGAAGTTCGGCGCGGGCCTCGCCGAGGCCATGGGCAAGGGCCCCAGCACGGTCTGGCGCGACAACTGCTTCGTCGGCGCGAGCTTCATGCGCCCCCACGAGGTGCCGCTGCGCGACCGGATCGGCCTCGACAAGATCATGTGGGGCAGCGACTACCCGCACGACGAGGGCACCACCCCGTACTCCCGCGAAGGCCTCCGGATCGCGTACGCGGGGCTGCCGAAGGACGAGGTCGCGGCGATGGTCGGCGGCAACGCGGCCCGCGTCTACGGCTTCGACCTCCGACTGCTCGACCCCCTCGCCGCCGTCCACGGCCCGCGCGTCGAGGAGATCGCCGAACCCCTGAAGGAGGTCCCCGCGGGTGCCACCAGCCCGGCGTTCGCCCCGGGCGGGTCGGTCCGCGTCTGGTGAGCCGCCGGGTGCGACGCTCCTGACGTGACCGACGCACCCGAGGAGACCGACACCCCCGCGCACGAGGCCCACGGCGGAGGCCTCGGCTCCCGTCTCAACTGGCTCCGGGCGGCCGTGCTCGGAGCCAACGACGGAGTCGTCTCCACCGCGGGCCTCGTCGTCGGCGTCGCCGGTGCCACCGAGTCCCGGGCCGCCCTGCTCACCGCGGGTCTCGCGGGACTCCTGGCCGGATCGATGTCGATGGCGGCGGGGGAGTACGTCTCGGTCTCCACCCAGCGCGACTCCGAGAAGGCCGCCCTCGCCCAGGAGAGACGCGAACTGCGGGAGGACCCGGAGGCGGAGCTCGACGAGCTGACCGGGCTCCTGGCGGCCCGCGGCCTCTCCGCGGACGTGGCCCGCGAGGCCGCCGAGCAGCTCACCGCCCGCGACGCGCTGCGCGCCCACGCGCGCGTGGAGCTGGGCATCGACCCGGACCGGCTCACGATCCCCTGGCACGCCGCCGCCGCGAGCTTCCTCGCCTTCACCGTCGGCGCCCTGCTCCCGCTCCTCGCGATCGTCCTCCCCCCGGCCTCGGCCCGCCTCTGGGTCACGGTCGTCTCCGTCCTCGCGGCCCTGACCTTCACCGGCTGGTGGAGCGCCCGCCTGGGCGAGGCCCCCGCCGGCCGCGCGATCCTCCGCAACGTCGCGGGCGGCGCGCTGGCGATGGCGGTCACCTACGGCGCGGGCTCGTTGCTGGGAGCGACGGGAATCTAGCCTCCCGGGTGCTCCCTTGTCGGAAGGTGCCAAGGCTTGCTGACAAGTCGTCTCGCATACTTGTTGGTAACCACGTCTATCCGCACCCCGACCCCCGCCCCTACCGTCATCGGCATGCCGAACCTGCCCGACGTCGTGCTCTGGTCCATACCGGCCTTCGTCCTGCTCACCGTCGTCGAGATGGTCAGCTACCGCCTCCGTCCCGACGACGACGCCGTCGGGTACGAGACCAAGGACGCCGCCACCAGCATCGGCATGGGACTCGGGAGCCTCTTCGTCGACCTCGTGTGGAAGATCCCGATCGTCGCGATCTACACCGCGGTCCACGAGCTCACCCCGCTCCGCGTCCCCGTCCTGTGGTGGACGATCCCGCTGATGCTGCTCGCCCAGGACTTCTTCTACTACTGGCAGCACCGCGGGCACCACGTCGTCCGCGTCCTGTGGGCCAGCCACGTCGTGCACCACAGCAGCCGCAGGTTCAACCTCTCCACCGCCCTGCGCCAGCCCTGGACCGGCTTCACCTCCTGGCCGTTCTATCTGCCGATGATCGCGCTCGGCGTCCACCCGGCCGCCGTCGCCTTCTGCTCCTCGGTCAGCCTCGTCTACCAGTTCTGGATCCACACCGAGCGCGTCGACAAGCTGCCCCGGCCCTTCGAGTACGTCCTCAACACCCCCTCCCACCACCGCGTCCACCACGCCTCCCAGGGCGGCTACCTGGACCGGAACTTCGGCGGCATCCTCATCGTCTGGGACCGGATGTTCGGCTCCTGGGTCGGCGAGACCGACCGGCCCGTCTACGGCCTCACCAAGAACATCGAGACCTACAACCCGCTGCGCGTCGCCACCCACGAGTACGCCGCCATCGCCCGCGACCTCAAGGCCGCGCACGACTGGCGCGAGCGGGCCGGCCGGCTCTTCCGCGGACCGGGCTGGCAGCCCGCGGCCACGCCCGCACCCACGGACACCCGCCGCCCCGGCCCCGCCGCCCCGGAGACCGCCGCGTGAGAACCTCCCCCCGCGGGCTCTCCCGCGCGCTGCTCGCCGCCTTCGGGCTCGCCACCGCCGTCGACCTGATCTCCCTGCTCGCCGGTGCCGAGCTCGGCCACCAGATCGCCAAGCCGCTCCTGATGCCCCTGCTCGCCGCGTACGCCGTCACCCGGGGCGCCCCCAAGCCGCTGACCGCCGCGCTGCTCCTCGGCTGGGGCGGCGACGTGTTCCTGCTCTCCGACGCCGACGGAGCCTTCCTCGTCGGCATGGGCTGCTTCGCCGCCGGCCACATCTGCTACCTGGTCCTCTTCGGACGACGACGTACGTCCCCGGCGCTCGGAGCCCTGTACGCGGCCGCCCTCGCCGGCACCGTCCTGCTCCTCTGGTCCGACCTCCCCGCCGACCTCCGCGTCCCGGTCGCCGGCTACTCGCTGCTCCTGACCGCCATGGCGTACCGCGCGAGCTCCCTCGGCCTCCTCGCGGGACTGGGCGGGGCGCTCTTCCTGCTGTCCGACACCCTGATCGCCACCGGGGTCGCCGAGTGGCCCCGGCTGCCGGCGTCCGACTTCTGGGTCATGCTGACCTATGTCGCGGCGCAGTACCTGCTGACGGCGGGAGCGTTGCGCGCGATGTACGGTGAACGTCGTACAACTGTCTGACAGCAAGGAACGCCCGTCATGCGCGCCACCACCATCCACGCCCCGTTCGACATGCGCGTGGAGGACGTGCCCGACCCGGTGGTGCAGGACCCCACCGACGTCGTCGTCCGCGTCCTGCGCGCCTGCGTCTGCGGCAGTGACCTGTGGGCCTACCGCGGCGAGTCCGCCCGGCAGCCCGGCCAGCGCATCGGCCACGAGTTCCTCGGCGTCGTCGAGGCCGCGGGCTCCGAGGTCACCGGCTTCACCGCCGGAGACCTCGTCGTCGCCCCCTTCGTCTGGTCCGACGGCACCTGCGACCACTGCGTCGAGGGCCTCCAGACCTCCTGCCCGAGCGGCGGTTTCTGGGGCTCGGTCGGCTCCGACGGCGGCCAGGGCGAGGCGGTCCGCGTCCCCTTCGCCGACGGCACCCTCGTCAAGCTCCCCGCCGACGCAGCCTCGGACGACCGTCTGCTGACCGCGCTCCTCGCGCTCTCCGACGTCCTGGGCACCGGCCACCACGCCGCCCTGGGCGCCGGGGTCCGCAAGGGCTCCACGGTCGCCGTGGTCGGCGACGGCGCCGTCGGCCTCTGCGGCGTCCTCGCCGCCAAGCGCCTCGGCGCCGAGCGGATCATCGCGCTCGGCCGGCACACCGCCCGTACCGACATCGCCCGCCTCTTCGGCGCCACCGACGTCGTCGCCGAGCGCGGCGAGGCCGCCGAGGCCGCCGTCCGCGAACTCACCGGCGGCCAGGGCGCCCACGCCGTCATCGAGGCCGTCGGCACCGAGCAGTCCATGCGGACCGCCGTCGCCATCGCCCGCGACGGCGGCTCGATCGGCTACGTCGGCGTCCCGCACGGCAGCGGCACCGGGCTCGACCTGTCCGTCATGTTCGACCGGAACATCGCGCTGCGCGGCGGCGTCGCCCCCGTGCGCGCGTACATCCCGGAGCTGCTGCCGGACGTCCTCGACGGCACCATCGACCCGTCGCCGGTCTTCGACCTGACCGTGGGCCTCGACGGCGTCCCCGGCGGCTACCGGGCGATGGACGAGCGCACCGCGCTCAAGGTCCTCGTCAAGCCGTAGTCCAGACGGCGTCGTCCCCGCCCTGGAGGCCCGGCGGGCGGGACCAGCCCGTCGGGCCGCCCTCGTACGCGACGGGCGACAGCGCGTGCCGCAGACGCCCGAGCGGCCCGTCCGACTCGGTGAGGTACCGCTCGGGCTCGTACCTCGGCAGCGCGTGCGTCAGCCAGTGCCCCGTCTGCGCGAGGGCGAGCCGGACCAGCCTCGTGCCGCCGTCCCGGTCCTGCTCGGTCAGCGACCGCAGGACGGCCGCCGCGAGCAGAAAGCCGCTCCCGTGGTCCAGCGCCTGCGCCGGCAACGCGCCCGGCTGCTCCACCGAACGCTCGGTGACCGCGATCCCGGTCGCCACCTGGACCAGGCTGTCGAAGCCGCGCCGCCCTGCCCAGGGCCCGTAGTCGCCCCATGCGGAGAGCCGCGCGGTGACCAGCCCCGGTCGGTGCAGGTCGAAACGGTCGAGCGCGCCCGGCCGGTAGCCGGTGACCAGCACATCGGCCGCGTCCAGGAGCTCCCCGAAGGTACGCCGGTCCGACGGCCGGTCCAGATCGAGCGCGGCGGTCCGCTTGCCGACGTCCGTGTCCGCGTGCTGGTCCGGCAGTTCGGGATTGCCCGGCGGGTCGATCCGCAGCACGTCCGCGCCGAGCAGCGCGAGGGTCCGGGTCGCGACCGGCCCGGCGATCACCCGGGTCAGGTCGAGGACCCGCAGCGCCCCGCCCCGGCGTCGGGGCGGGGCCTCGTCGAGCCGCTCCCGGGTCAGCAGCGGGCGCGCCGCGACCTCCCGGCCCTGCTCGTGCGCTGCCCACTGCACGGGCGTCCGCAGCGCGACGGCCAGTCCCCCGGCCGCGTACACCGTCGCCTCGACCTCGAGGGCCTGCCGCTCGCCGATGACGGCGGCGACGGCCTCCACGGAGTCCTCCCGCAGGCCGAGCGCGGTCAGCAACGCGGCCCGGTGGTGCGGGTAGTTGGCGTGCGTACGGACCCAGCCGTCGGCCGCCCGCCAGAACCGGGAGAGCGGCGCGAAGCTCACCGGCGCACGCCCGTCGACCCGCAGATGCCGCTCGCTCACGAACGCGGTGGCGACGGCTCCGTCGTCCACGCGGACCGGCCCCGGGAGCCCGGCCCGCTCGACGGCGGCGAGCCCGGCGACCGCGACCGACGCCCGGGCCAGCTCCATCACGGGCAGCCGCGCGGCCAGCAGCCCCGCGGGCCCGCCGTACTCCACCCGCTCCACCAGGGCGGGCTCGCCGCCGAGGGCCGACCACAACAACTCCGTACCGGTACGCACTGTGTTGTCCATGGACCGCACTATGGCACTCGGTGCCATACGAAGGGCCCTGGTGTGGCACGCCACACCAGGGCCCTCGTTCACTCACTCGACGACTAGCGGCGCACAGCGTCCAGCGCGTCGATCAGACCGGCCCCGTAGAAGCCGTTCTTGTTCTTGCCACCCTCGCAGACGGCGTCGATCTTGCCGTCGCCCTCGATGTCGTACGGGTTGGTGCAGGCGCGCTTGTCGGCCTGCGCGTACAGCAGCGCCTTGAGCGCCGCCGGGCTCGCGTAGGGGTGCGTCGACTTGAGGAGCGCCAGGACGCCCGCCGCGTGCGGCGCCGCCATCGACGTACCGGCCTTGTAGTTGTAGCCGCCGTTGACCGTGGTCGACAGGATGCGGCCGTTGACCGCCGGGGCGTCCGGGGTCTGGTACTCGGTGCGGTCACCGCCCGGGGCGGCGATGTCGATCACGCCGAGACCGTAGTTGGAGTAGGACGCCTTGAGGTCCTTGGCTCCGGTCGCGGAGACCGTGACGACGCCCGGGAGCATCGCCGGGTAGTCCAGGCACTCCTTCGGGTCGATGACCCGGTCGCCGGGAGTCGTGTCGTTCGGGCTGCTGTTGTCGACGATCGAGTCGGCCGCGAGGTCGAACTTGGAGTTGCCGGCCGCCGCGACGTTCACCGCGCCCTTGCGCTCCGCGTAGCGGGTCGCACGGGTGACCGCCTCGATGAGGGCCTTCTGGTCCTCGTCGTTCTTGCAGGCGAACATCCACGGGTCGGTGTAGTAGCTGTTGTTCGTCACGTCGACGCCGTGCTCGGCCGCCCACACGAAGCCGCAGACGACGGCCTCGGTGTAGAAGAAGCCGTCCGGGGTGGACACCTTGATGCCGGAGACCTTCACGCCCGGGGCGACACCGGTGATGCCGATGCCGTTCTTGGCGGCGGCGATCGTACCGGCGACGTGGGTGCCGTGGTCGCTCTCGCCCGGGTTCGGGCGCCACGAGCCGGCGGTGGTGTCCGGCTTGCCGGAGACGCAGTTGGCGGAGGCCTTGACGTCGAAGTTCGGCGCCAGGTCCGGGTGCGTGTCGTCGACACCCGTGTCGATGACGGCGACGGTGACGCGCTTGCTGCCCATCGTCCTCTGGTGGGCCTTGTCCGCCTTGATCGCCGGGAGGTCCCACTGCAGGGGCTCAAGCGCGTCCTGCTCGTCCGTCGCGCGGGCCGTGGCGGCCTTGGCCTCGGCCTCGGACAGCTCTTGGGTGCCGCCGCCGACGGAGTTGTCGGTCTGCACGGAGAGCGGGGCGGTACGGGTCGAACCGGCCGAGACCACACCGCGGGCCTTGCGGATCGTCTTCGCGAACTCGGGGTTCTGCGAGTGGACGACTATGACGCCTATCTGGTCGTACGAGACGACCACCTCGCCGCCCGCGGCGGCGATCGCCTTCTTCACCGAGGAGGCGGTCCAGCGGCCCCCCGCGACGTTGACGACGTACGACAGCTTCGGCCCGTTCGTCGCCACGGTGGCAGTCGCCGGTGCGTCGCTCAGTTCCGCGGCGGAGGCAGCGCCGGAGGGAAGGAAGCCGAGCGAGGCCGTGAGCGCGAGACCAACAGGCAGAGCGAGAGCTCGGCCGCGCCTCGATCCCAGATGAGCCATGGGTTCTCCACATCATCCGTATGTACTGCCCGCGCGCGGGTTTGCGCGCAGACAGGTGCATGACGAGTGAAGCTATCGCTGATCTTCCATGCCCTTCAATGAGTTGAGAAGACTTCATGAAGATCTGACCGAAGAAATCCCTCGTGTGAACCACTTCCGGGTCCGCTCCGTGCCGTTGGTCAGGGGAGGGGCTCCAGTCGGAGCCCCTGATCCCGCACCCCTGGTGAGGCCCCCTTGACCATGCCGTCCGTCCCCGCGTCACGAGGAGATTCCGTGGCTACCGAAGCACCGCCGCCGCCCAGAAACGGGACGGAGGCCGCATCCGCTCCCGTAACGCCCACGACGGAACAGTTCGTCGAGGTGCAGCAAGGTGCGGAGTTCGGCGAACTGCGCCGTACGTACCGTTCCTTCGCCTTCCCGCTCACCCTGGCCTTCATCGCCTGGTACCTGCTGTACGTGCTGCTCTCCAACTACGCGGGCGGCTTCATGGGGACCAAGGTCTTCGGGAACATCAACGTGGCCCTCGTCCTCGGCCTCGGTCAGTTCGCCACCACCTTCCTCATCGCCTGGCTCTACTCGCGGCACGCGGCGAACCGGCTCGACCCCCAGTCCGACGCCATCAGAAAGCGCATGGAGGGCGACGCATGAGCACCCCCGTCCTGCTCGCGGCCGGCAACGCCACCAGCGAGCACCGACCGCTGATCATCGCCCTGTTCGGCGCCTTCGTCATCGCGACTCTGATCATCACCGTCTGGGCCGGCCGCCAGACCCGCAGCGCCGCCGACTTCTACGCCGGCGGCGGCCAGTTCACCGGCTTCCAGAACGGCCTCGCGATCTCCGGCGACTACATGTCCGCCGCGTCGTTCCTCGGCATCAGCGGCGCCATCGCCCTCTACGGCTACGACGGCTTCCTGTACTCGATCGGCTTCCTGGTCGCCTGGCTCGTCGCGCTGCTCCTGGTCGCCGAACCGCTCCGCAACTCCGGCCGGTTCACGATGGGCGACGTCCTCGCCTACCGGATGCGCCAGCGGCCCGTACGCACCGCCGCCGGCACCTCCACCATCGTCGTCTCGATCTTCTACCTGCTCGCACAGATGGCGGGCGCGGGCGTGCTCGTCTCGCTGCTGCTCGGCATCACCAGCGACGGCGGCAAGATCGCGATCGTCGCCCTCGTCGGCATCCTCATGATCGTCTACGTGACGATCGGCGGCATGAAGGGCACCACCTGGGTGCAGATGGTGAAGGCGGTCCTGCTCATCGCGGGCACGCTCCTCATCACCTTCCTCATCCTGCTGAAGTTCGACTTCAACCTCTCGCAACTGCTCGGCGCCGCCGCCACCAACAGCGGCAAGGGCGACGCCTTCCTGGAGCCCGGCCTCAAGTACGGCGTCAGCACCCTCTCGAAGCTGGACTTCCTCTCCCTCGGCATCGCCCTCGTCCTCGGCACCGCCGGCCTGCCGCACATCCTGATCCGCTTCTACACGGTGCCGACCGCCAAGGCCGCCCGTAAGTCGGTCAACTGGGCCATCGGCATCATCGGCGGGTTCTACCTGATGACGATCGTCCTCGGCTTCGGCGCCGCCGCCCTGCTCAGCGGCGACACCATCAAGGCGTCCAACAAGGCCGGCAACACGGCGGCCCCGCTCACCGCCCTCGAGGTCGGCGGCGGCGCCGACTCCACCGGCGGCGCGATCCTCCTCGCCGTCATCTCCGCCGTCGCCTTCGCCACCATCCTCGCCGTGGTCGCCGGTCTGACCCTCGCCTCGTCCTCGTCCTTCGCGCACGACATCTACGCGAACGTGATCAAGCGCGGGAAGGCCACCGAGAAGGAGGAGATGCGGGCCGCCCGCTGGTCCACCGTCCTCATCGGCATCGTCTCGATCGCCCTCGGCGCCCTCGCCCGCGACCTCAACGTCGCCGGCCTGGTCGCCCTCGCCTTCGCGGTCGCCGCCTCGGCCAACCTGCCGACGATCCTCTACTCGCTGTTCTGGAAGAGGTTCACCACCCAGGGCGCGCTCTGGTCGATCTACGGCGGACTGATCTCCTCCGTCGTCCTCGTCCTCTTCTCGCCCGTCGTCTCCGGCGCTCCGACCTCGATGTTCAAGGGCGTGGACTTCCACTGGTTCCCGCTGGAGAACCCCGGCCTCGTCTCGATCCCGCTGGGCTTCCTCCTCGGCTGGCTCGGCTCGCTCCTCTCCAAGGAGGAGCCGGACGCCGGCAAGTACGCGGAGCTGGAGGTCAAGTCCCTCACCGGTGTCGGGGTCGCCGCCGCGATCAAGCACTGACCGGAGCGCAGCCGACCGTATACGGTCCGCGACCACCGGACGGCCGCGTCGTAGAGTTCTACGACGCGGCCGCGTCGGTCCTCGTGACAATCTGCCCTGCTCGTGGGCCGCGTGCTCACGTAGGCTCGAACCACACGCAACCACAACGACGGGGAGGGGGCCCAAGTGCTCATCGACACCTATGGCCGGGTGGCCACCGACCTGCGCGTCTCGCTCACCGACCGCTGCAATCTCCGCTGCACGTACTGCATGCCGGAAGAGGGTCTGCAGTGGCTGGCGAAGCCGGATCTGCTCACCGACGACGAGATCGTCCGGCTGATCCGCATCGCCGTCACGGACCTCGGCGTCACCGAGGTCCGCTTCACCGGCGGCGAGCCCCTGCTCCGCCCCGGTCTCGTCGGCATCGTCGAGCGCTGCGCGGCCCTGGAGCCGCGCCCCCGGATGTCCCTCACCACCAACGGCATCGGCCTGAAGCGCACCGCGGCCGCCCTGAAGGCCGCCGGTCTCGACCGGGTCAACGTCTCCCTGGACACCCTGCGTCCCGAGGTCTTCAAGACCCTCACCCGGCGAGACCGCCACCAGGACGTCCTCGACGGCATGGCCGCCGCCCGCGACGCCGGCCTCACCCCGGTCAAGGTCAACGCCGTCCTGATGCCCGGACTCAACGCCGACGAGGCCCCCGACCTGCTCGCCTGGGCGGTCGCGGAGGGGTACGAGCTCCGTTTCATCGAGCAGATGCCGCTGGACGCCCAGCACGGCTGGAAGCGCGACGGCATGATCACCGCCGGTGACATCCTGGAGTCCCTGCGCACCCGCTTCACCCTGACGCCGGAAGGCGCCGACGAGCGGGGCTCGGCCCCCGCCGAGCGCTGGGTCGTGGACGGCGGATCGCACACGGTCGGCGTCATCGCCTCCGTCACCCGTCCGTTCTGCCGGGCCTGCGACCGCACCCGGCTCACCGCCGACGGCCAGGTGCGCACCTGCCTCTTCGCCACCGAGGAGACCGACCTGCGGGCCACGCTCCGCTCGGACGCCTCCGACGCGGAGGTCGCGGAGCTGTGGCGGAAGGCGATGTGGGGCAAGAAGGCCGGCTCCGGCCTCGACGACCCGGAGTTCCTCCAGCCCGACCGCCCGATGTCGGCGATCGGCGGCTGAGCGGGGAGGCCCTCCGGCTGGGCGGGCACGCCTCCCCGCTGGGCGGGGAGGGCCCGCGGTCAGGCGCCGGTCCTTCGGATCAGGCCTCGGTGGACTCCCAGTCGGCCAGCGGCACGACGTCCTTCAGGAAACCCCGTACACCCAGGAACTGGGACAGGTGCTCCCGGTGCTCCTCGCACGCGAGCCAGGTCTTGCGACGCTCGGGCGTGTGCAGCTTGGGGTTGTTCCACGCGAGCACCCAGACGGCGTCGGCGCGGCAGCCCTTGGCGGAACAGATCGGCTTCTCTTCGCTCACCTGATCATTGTCCAGCAAGGGCGATGCCGAGCAGCCACGGGGGGAGCTGCCCGGCATCGGTCCGTCGCTCCGACGGGGGATGCGGAGCGCGTAGGCAGTATGTCACGGCACATGGGGTGTGGTGCACCGGAACTTCACGATTGATCTGAGCTTTTCTTGAGCTTTCCGGCCACTCTCCGTGATCAATTCTGGCCGTGCGGTCGCTCCGTGTCCTCGTCCGTCGAGGCCTCCGCGGCATCGATCGCGGGCCGCACCGGAGTCGGTACGAAGGTGGAGGGAAGGGACGGCGTCGTCTCGCGTCCCGCGTTCGCGATGACCACCGCGACATAGGGGAGCAGGATGCCCAGGGCGAGCGCCACGATCGCCACGTGCCGCTCGACGTTCCACAACACCGCGGCCGCGATCACCGACAGGGTCCTGACCGTCATCGAGATGATGTAGCGCCGTTGCCGCCCCCGGACGTCGTCCGCGAGCCCCTGCCGGGCCCCCGTGATCCGGAAGACCTCGCTCCCGCCACGCTTCGACATCGCCGTCCACCATCCACCGGTCGCGCCGGACTCTCCCCGGTCCGGACCTCTCTCTCCACGGTACGCCCGCCCTTCCGGGCCGACGAGACCGGGGCACGTATGGCGCTGTCCGACATGCGCTGTATGACCGATGGGCCGAGACTGGGCGCAGATGCGTACAAGGAGGCGATGATGGGTTGGTTGTGGGCGATCATCGTGGGATTCGTCCTGGGCCTGATCGCGAAGGCGATCCTGCCCGGTAAGCAGCAGATCCCGCTCTGGCTGACCACCGTGTTCGGCATTCTCGGCAGCGTCCTCGGCAACGCCGTCGCGACCTGGATGGGGGTCAACGAAACCAAGGGCATCGACTGGACCCGTCACCTGCTCCAGCTGATCGGTGCCGTCGTCGTCGTCGGGCTGGGGGACATGCTGTGGGTCTCGATCAAGGGCAACAGACAGCGGGCCTAGGTCCTGCCGATCACGCCGGGCTCGATCGACAAGACACCCCCTGACGCCACAGTCGACAAGGAGGCCCGGGGGGGGGGGGGGGGGGGGGGGGAGGGCCCCCCCCGCGTGCAGCTGCGTTGGCGGGGGGAGGAGGAACGGGAAAAGAAACCCAACACACCGTTCTTTTTCCTTTTCCCCCACC